>JAGLQP010000099.1 GCA_023136785.1 Spirochaetales bacterium | reverse complement strand
CTGGAAATCGGTGAACTGCGGGTTACCGGCGGACAGGCCAAGAGTCCGTTATGGAATCAGATCAAGGCCGACATCACCCAGAAGAAGATCCTGGTGCCCGCTGTGCAGGACTCGGAGCTTCTCGGCGATGCCTGCATCGGCCTGTTTGCCCTGAAGAATTATAAGACCCTGGCGGAGGCCTCCGAAAGCCTGGTGAAGATCAGCAGGACATTTACTCCGAACCCGGAATACCGAGGGCTCTACGATCGGCTGTTCGAGCTCTACCGGGCTTCCTACCGGGGCCTAAAAGAGGTATTCGCTGAGCTGACTAAAATTCCCCTGGAGGAGGAATGATGAACCCTGGAAAACGCATGCGTATGAACTCCATCTTCCGGCCCGGTAACGGCAGATCCGTAATTGTGGCCATCGATCATGGAGGTATCGCCGGACCTATTCCGGGAATCGTGAAACCGGCTCCGCTGATGCGGGCCTGTGTTCAGGGCGGCGCCGATGCGGTGCTGACCACCCGGGGATTTGTCAAAGCCTCCAGCGAGGAGTGGGCTCCCACCACGGCCCTGATCCTACGGCTGACCGGCGGCTTCACTGTTTTGGGAGGCAGGTTCGAGGAGGAGCAGATCTCCAGCCCGGAGACGGCTCTGCGCTATGGGGCTGCGGCCGCGGCTGTTACCGTAAAGTTCGGTCATCCGCGGGAGGGGGATTTCATCCGCCAGGCCTCGCTGGTAGCCGACTCCTGTGAACAGTGGAGCCTGCCCCTGATGATCGAGGCCATGGCCAAGGGCAAAGATCTCAAGTCTACAGATCCGGAGGGAGTGAAGCTGGCCGCACGGGCGGCCCAGGAGATCGGCGCGGATATCGTGAAGAGCTACTACACCGGGGATCCGGACAGCTTCCATTCCGTGGTCGAGGGCTGCCCCGCGCCTGTGGTGATCCTGGGGGGAGAAAAAACCGAGGATCTGGAACAGGTGCTCACGGAGGTGCACGGTTCGATTCAGGCGGGAGGTGCCGGCATTGCCATCGGTCGCAATATCTGGCAGCATGCCAATCCTCAGGCCGTGGTGGAGGCCATGGTCGGCCTGGTGCACGAGGGCTGGACGGTAAAACAGGCCCTCAAGCACTGTCAGACCGGCTGATCCGAAAGCTCTCATGCCCTACCTGGCCTTCGCCTCCAACTTCACCTGGGTGATGGTGATCGGCCTGCTCGGACCCTCCATACCAGTGATCATAGAGGAGCTGGGGATCAGCTACACCCAGGCGGGTCTTTTCTTCACGATGCTCTCCCTCGGTTCTCTGTTCGGCACCCCTCTCGGGGGAATCGCCTCGGATTATCTCAATCGGAAAGCCCTGTTCAGCATTGCTGCGCTGACCCTGGCGATAGGCCTGGTCGGTATGGGGATTCCAGCATCCTACACAGCAATCCTTCTCATCATCCTGGCCTACAGCTTCTTCGGCAGTCCCGCCGGGACGGTAGGCCAGAGCATTATGTTGGCCATGTTTCCCGACCGGAGGGAGAGGTATATCTCCCTGCAGACCTCTTTCGCCGCCCTGGGTAGTTTCACCGCCCCTCTGCTGGTGGCACTTAACTTCACGGTGGGGTTGTCCTGGCGCTGGGCTTTCATCGAAACCGGGGGCCTGGCTCTTCTGCTGTTTCTATTCATCCTGCTCGTGCCCTTGCCCCGGGCTGCAGGGGGAATGATGAGCTGGAAGAATCTCTCCCGGATTCTGGGCAATCCCAGGGTTCTGTTCAGCGCCCTGCTCATCTTCTTCTCTGTTGCCCCGGATCTTGGTTTTTCCTACTGGTTGGCGGAGCATTTCAAGACCGAGCTTGGGCAACCTTTAAGCCTGTCCAGTGCCGTGGTCAGCGTACTTCTGGTGGGGATGATCACAGGTCGGCTGGCCACCTCTCGTTTGCTCAAGCGATTCACCTCACCTAGGCTCCTCAAGTCGGGTATGATTCTGTCTCTGGCATCCCTGATTGTTTTCCTCAGTGTACCGTGGATCCCTGTGAAATTGTTGGTCATCGTATTGTACGGGCTGGGCACCGCCCCGGTGTTCCCCCTGCTGATGGCCCGGGGCACCGCCCTGTTTCCCGATCAACCGGGAACGGTCAGCGGTGTTCTGTTCGGATCGGTTTCCCTCGGAGGCATGGTATTCCCCCTGCTGCTCGGTGTGGTGGCCTCGAGCCTCGGTATCCGTCTGGCCTACATCCTGGTGGGGATCATCATCCTTGGTCTGCTGCTGACCTTGATCGGGACTCAAGTGTGGTGGGACCGCCGGTGACGATACGGTCATCGCCGCTGCGTTTTACGAACCCGTCCCTCTCCATGCGGTTGAGCAGGGGAATGATATATTTGCGGGACAGGGCGGTGCGGGTCTTGGCCTCACCGATGGTCAAGGTGCTTCCCAGTTCCAGATCGGCGAGACAGGTTCGTGCCAGGCCGAGATAAATCTCCTTCTCGTAGTAGATGTCCCCATCCAGGCTGACCGCCAGATCGGTCCGTACCAGGTTGCGAAGCTCCTTCCTGGCCCCCTCTATTTTCAGCTTGCTCAGCTCCAGCCCCCGGCTACCCGCTGCCTGCAGATCCCGGAGCAGCTGGCGGCCCATCGGAGACACCTGGGGCGACTGTCCACCGGCGGGAAAGAGGATGCCCCCTCGAAGAGTCAAATCTCCCCGCTCCACCAGCTTCAGAGCGAGAAGCCGCTGGAGCGCATTCGATTCAGCCCGAATCTTGGTGGCCAGCTCGTCGATCCTCAACCCCCCCGGCGCGGCGGCCAACTCCCTGATCCGCTTGCCCAGGCGGTCGTGGTACTCTGCCGACACGATCCAGCCGTCCAGTTCCACGGTTCGCTGCCGCAGGTCGGCGGGCAGATGCAGGCCCTTGGCTTGGTCCGGGGCGATCGCTCCCTCCAAAGCCAGCTTCAATGCGGATAGATGCTCCGGAGCGAGCTCTGCCGGCAGAGTAGGCTCTGTCCGCTCGAGAATCAGCCGCTGCTGTTTGTTGGTCTTGCCGAGCCACAGCACACGCCCCCCGCCCAGGATGGCGCTTCCTCCCTTCTGGATCAGCACGATCGGCTGGTTCCAAAGCAGGGGGATCTGCCGGCTGCAGCGGATTCGCACCAGGTCTCCCGAAGAAAAACGGGTCAGCCGGGCTATCTGGTGCCCCGTGCCCGCGGCGATCTCCAACTCGGTGTCCCTCTTGATGGAATCCGTCTGGATGCGGGCGATGAACTCTCCCACTACCTGGAACGGAGATTTCCCTACGGTCAGGCAGTCCCCCCTGTTGATCTGTCCCGTGTCGATCCCGGAAAGATTCACCGCCACTCGGGAGACCGGTTCGACATGCTCGCACTCCTTGTAGTAGGACTGCAAGCCCCGAATCCGCACCCGTTTTTTCTGGGGGAGTAAGCTCAGCTCCTCCCCTCGCCGCAGCGCACCTCCCCTCAGGCTCCCGGTCACCACCAACCCGGAGCCTTTCACAGTGAACACCCTGTCCACGTAGATGTGGGCGAAGCTCTCAGCCGGAGGGGGTAGGGCTGCCAGTTGCTCGAGGATCAACCTCTTGAGGGCTTCGATGCCCCGACCGGAAGGTGCGGACACGGCAGCCGTGGGGACATCGGCATATCCTGAAGCCCGACACTCCGTCACAGCCTGCTCGGCGGCCTGCTGGGCCCGCTCAGCGGAAACAAGGTCAGTCTTGGTTATGACCGCGATCAACCGGGGAACGCCCATCAGACGCAGGACCCGGGTGTGATCGGCGGATTGCTGCATCCAGCCGTCATCCGCAGCCACGCTCAGCAGGGCCAGATCCAGAGACCAGGCCCCCGCCACCATGTTGCGGATAAAGCGTTCATGCCCCGGCACATCGATCACCCCCACCGGTTCGCCTTGTTCCGTGTAGAAGTGGGCAAATCCCAGGTCGATGGTCAGACCGCGGCGTTTTTCCTCAGGCAATCTGTCCGTATTGATCCCGGTAAGAGCTTCGATCAGAAGAGTCTTTCCGTGATCCACATGCCCGGCGGTTCCGATAACGTACACGCAGTTCTCCTCCAGTCTCAGGATTTCCCGCTTAGCAGCTGATTCAGGGCTTCCTTGACCGCCTGCAGCTCTTCGGCGAGCAGGGTGGCCAGATTGAGCTGGACCTTGCCGTCGACGATGATTCCGATAATCGGGGGATCCAGCTCCCGCAGAGCCGTCAGGAGGCCCTGCGGCCTTTCGGCGGACTCGAGCTCGATCGACAGGGAGGGAAAACGCTCATCCGGGGCGCTTCCCCCTCCGGTGGTCACCGTGGATTCGACCAGGCGGGCTCGACCCGAGGGTAGATCGGAGAGTAGGGTTTTTCCCCGTTCTTGGAGTTCTGCAAAGGGCAGGTTCAACACAGCCTCGACCGGCGGAGGTACCGTCCGGTTGAGCCTGGCTATCAGAGCCTCCTCCATCAAGGAGAAGATGGTTTTACCCGGTCGAAATACTCTGTTCAGCGGGTGCCGCGCCAGGGTCTGAATCAATTCCTCCTTTCCCACGATGAAGCCGGCTTGGGGACCGCCGAGCACCTTATCTCCCGAGAAGCTGACCAGGTGGGCTCCGGAGTTCAGATAGTGGCTGACCGACTGCTCGCCGGGGATTCGCTCCGTAGTCGTCCCGGAGCCCTGATCCACGACCATGAGCACGTCATCAGGAAGGCTCGAGGCCAGTTCACGGATCGAAGGCCGGGCCGTGAAACCTCGGATGCGGAAATTGGAGCTATGCACCATCAGGACCATGGCGGTATCCGCGCCGAGGGCGGCTGTGTAATCCTCGAGGCGGGTGATGTTGGTGGTGCCAACCTCCACCATCTGCGCCCCGGATTGGGCCAGGATCTCGGGGATGCGGAAGCCGCCGCCGATCTGCACCTGTTCTCCCCGGGAAACGATCACTTCCTTTCCCTTGGCCAAGGCCGAGAGGATCAGGAATACCCCGGCGGCGTTGTTGTTCACCATCAGAGCGCCCTCGGAACCGACCAGGAGAGAGAGGAGATCGGGGATGATCCCTTTTCGTTTTCCCCGTTTGCCCGTCTGCAGATCGAATTCCAGATTGGAAAAGCCCGTGTTGACCGCCTCGGCGGAGTGCCAGGCCGTCCTGGAGATGGGCGCCCGACCCAGGTTGGTGTGAAGCATCACACCCGTGGCATTGATCAGATGATGGATCCTGCGCCTTGCCGTTTCCCGGCAGCGCTTCAGGGCAGCCCGGACAATGGTCTCGGCTCCCGGAAAGGCCTCTCCCCCTTGAATCCTTTCCCTGGCCTCCTCGATCGTCTCGGCGGCCAGTCGGGCGACCAGGGGCCGGCTGAGCCGGGAAAACCAGGAGTTGAGTTCGTCGGTTTCGAGAAGCCTTTCGATCTGAGGCAGCCGGGAAAGAGAGCTTTGACTGGGCTTTTTCATCTTCAAGGTTTCGGAAGAAGCAGGAATCGAACCTGCCGTCGCCTTTTCAAGACGACCAACGGTTTTGAAGGCCGTTACGAGTGTCTGTACTCTCGATAGCTACTTATAACTTATGTAAGAAGTTAAAGTAAATAGGTGCTAATGAAAAATATCGGGAAATAACGAGAGTAGCGACTCGAAACATATACTTTTCATATACTCTCAAAGTACTTTACAAACCACTTTACGTTTCTGATTCAATTTAGCAGCTTTAGAGTCGGAAGCAACCACTGAGGGCAAACGCCCTTTTTCAACGGCGGTAAAGGCGGCCGGAGCATGGCGCTCATCTGCTACGATTGCCCTTCCTATGGATGTGGCGCGTCTCTGGTATGAAAGTTGTTAGCTCGCCCGTAGGGCGGGACTTCAAACACAGGAGATGTGCAGAATGTCTACCGAGACGAAGAAATCCTATCACAAACGGATACCCGAGGGCTGTATCGACAACGCTGAGGCTGCGAAGATTCTCGGTGTCCACCCCCAAACATTGCGAAACTGGGTACGGAAGGGGGAAGTCCCTTTCGTCCGGAGCGGAAGGAATGTTTTTTTCCGGCCCGAGAAGCTCCGGGCGTGGCTTGAGGCTCGAGAGTTCGAACCTGTCACGCCAGCAATATCAAAAAGCACACCGGTCATGCAATACACAAACGCACTGGAACAGTGTCGACGTGGACATGCTGATCAATCCCAAAGGGATCAAAGAAAAGAACTTTATAGGAGCGAAATGGTCCGAGAACGGAGAGACCCTTGAACTCACCGGGGACGGCTACGGGGCATACAAGGAAGGCGGTGGGCATTTCAGCATGCAGGATTTCAACCGAGACCTCACCAAGTCCTATGCCCGCAACATGGTGGTCGAGCAGTTTCAATTATCGCCTGAATTGACAGCAACAAAGATTACATGCCAGGAAATTGCCAATGGCGGAGGCGAGATGAAAACAGCCGGTATACGTCGATTGTAAAATAAGGGCGATATGGAAGCAATCACCATTCGTGAGAGGTATAAGAACGGCGAAAAAGTTAAAGACCTTGCGGCTGAATACGGTGTTTGTATAGCGACGATCAACAACGTCAATGCTGTGACGCCACTCCATCCGGAAAAGCCATACACTCTTGCCATGTCCCGCTATGTCAGGACTTAATCAGGACACAAAAAACGCCGAGGAGCTTGCAACAAAAGACAGCTGGAAAAGCATTATCATCGTCTGGGGAAAATTGCAAACGACTGATCGTTTATCTGATTCGTAAGAATGGCATCAAGCACGGCGACGGCTTTGGTACACTACATCGTTGACGAGTAATTGGCCGGACCAAAAAAAGGCGAAAGATGCCTGCGTAAAAACTCGAATAGTTCAGCGATTTTATTAGGGTTCGGGACAATCCTGGA
>JAGLQP010000098.1 GCA_023136785.1 Spirochaetales bacterium | reverse complement strand
TCTATGGAGCGGGAGAAATCCGCAGCTCGCCCGAGCTGTTCGCTTTCCTCTTTGCCCGGGGGGCCGTACAGAGCCGGGGAGGGAACGATGTGAAGGGGTAGGGGAAGCTTGAGGGAAACCGCCCCTTTGGGGCAGTCAACGACGCAGGCTCCGCAGTACCAGCACTCCTGCGGATAGACAACAGCCGGCGCTTTTTTTTGCTTTCTGTCGAAGGAAAAAACGTCCTGAGAGCACATGTTGTAGCATATGCCGCAGTAGTCGCATAATTTTTTATCAATTATGGGGGGCATCTGTTGAAACTCCTCCTCTATGGTGAGCGGTCTCGCGGGATCCTCCGGGATGCCGCCCCACAACCGGGACTTATTGGTTGAGGTAGGCGTACAGGGGGACCGTAGCGGAACATTAACGTTAGCAGGGAAAGATGTTGAGGTCAATTCCTATATCCCCGACAGTGATTCCAATAATTGAGAACATCCAGTCTTTATCAGAACGGAAAAACCGTGTTAAATCACACCAGATTGATGATCCTTATGCAGATTCGTGATTCCTACCGACTTATACCCGGGTTGCTCCTCACCGTAGTTTTGGCGGCGCTCAGCTTCTGGTTGAGCCGAATTCTCGGCGAAGATCTGCTGGGTTTCGCCGCGACACCGATATCGGCCGGGATGCTGGCCATTCTTTTGGGTATGCTTCTAGGCAACGTTGTTCCGGCAGCAGCCTGGTTGGTGCCGGGCTACGGATTCGCCGTGAAGAAAGTGCTGCGGCTCGGTATCATTTTGCTGGGTATCCGCCTGAGCGTGACCGAGGTTCTGCGTCTTGGGTTGATTGGTGTTCCGATCGTGGTCGGGTGTATCGCAGGGGCCCTGGTCGCAACGATCATCCTTGGGAAATGGCTCGGGCTTCCAGATCGCTTGGGTATTCTTATAGCCGTGGGTACCTCAATCTGCGGAATTTCGGCTATCGTGGCTACCGGCCCGGTGATAGAAGCCGAAGAGGAAGAGATCACCTATGCCGTGGCGGTGATTACGGTCTTCGGTATTCTGGCCACCCTGATCTACC
Source organism: Spirochaetales bacterium (assembly GCA_023136785.1). Taxonomy (GTDB): domain Bacteria; phylum Spirochaetota; class Spirochaetia; order SZUA-6; family DRHE01; genus JAFGQJ01. The sequence goes on along the minus strand of JAGLQP010000098.1, from coordinate 5,787 downwards.
CTTATCTGGCTCATGCGCTCTTTTCCGGAAATCCGGGCAAGGTGGGGCTGTTCTTGGGTACGTCGATCCACGACACCTCACAGGTCGCCGGGGCCGGGTTGGTGTATGCCCAGAGTTTCTCTGAACCGGCTGCCCTCGACGCGGCGACAGTGACCAAACTCCTGCGCAACCTGTTCATCACTGTGGTGATCCCGCTGATGGCTTTCCGTCATTCCCGCAATCAACGCGGCATTCAGGACGACGGTTCGAAAAAAATCAAGCTGGTGCGTTTGCTTCCTCTCTTCGTCGTGGGGTTCCTCCTGCTTGCAGCTCTGCGCTCGATCGGAGATCTAAGCTTGCACGCGAACGGTCGAGCCTTCGGATTCATCAGCGAGCCAGCTTGGCGCGGATTGTACAATTCGGTGAAAAGCTGGGCATCGCGACTGCTGGTGGTTGCTTTGGCCGGCGTTGGCTTGAGCACACGCTTCCGTTCCCTCAAAGGACTGGGGATCAAGCCCTTCCTCGTCGGCCTGAGCGCTGCCTTATCTGTAGGAATCATCAGCTTCCTGCTTATCTCCCTGTTCGGTTTTCTGATCGAGATTTAGAGTACATGAGAGCAATGACCTCGGCCGATGGGCTTGGAAGCGCTCAGGTTAGTTCTTGTCGTCCTTGATCTTCGACAGACCCGGTATCAACGTTTGCGTGCTCAACACACCGGGAACGTGACGGATGTTCTTTTGGACGTAGCGACTGATCACTTCCGCGTCCGAGGCTACCAAATTTCGGGTCAGAACGAATTTGGCTATCACGTCGATACTGCCGTGTACCGAATGCACCTCCTTCACCTCATCCAAGGCGAAGAGCCGGTCGAGGATCTGGGACTCCCTCTTGGCGGTGATATTGATCAGCACGAAGACGGTGATCTCTCGGAGCATCTCCGGGTATTCGTTCTCTTTTACGTTTTTCATGTTCTTTCGAAACTCCTCCATGTTGCGGGTAATGCTCCTGTCGACCGCGGAGCCGAAGGATCGGGTATGACTGCGCTCCCACTGGTGTACGGAAATATACATGTAGAGATCGGAAACGGTACGCTTGGGGAAGAAAGCTAATAAATCCGCCTTCTCCACCATTGCTGCCAACGGCCGATAGATAGTGTTGTACCAGTCCTCAGCCGCCTCCTTCAAGGGAACATTTGTCTTGCCGGCCTCCTCCAAGTATTTTTGGTGCTGACCGATCTGCCTTAAGAGATTGCGGTACTGGCCCGGCTCGGTCAGCTTGATTGAATCCTTGAGTCCGGTCCTGTCCTCAAACTCGCTTTTTTCGCGATAGAGAATGTTCTCAAGCGTTCCCCTGGAGGGGAGAAACTCGATGACCCGGGCGTTGATTTCTTTGAACCCCCGCTCCTTGGCCACGGAGATGCGATGATTTCCGTCCACGACAAAATAACTGTCTTTGATCTTGTACAGGTCGACCGGCGGAAGGGGTTTGCCCTGTTCCATTACCTTGCGAATGGACAGGAGTCGTTCCCGCGGCCTGTCTTTCTTCAGACGAAACTTGCTGTCGAAGTCGAGATAGCGATTGACACTGCCCACGATATCGGAGAGCTTCACAGTCTGCTGCCCTTGATGCCTGTAGTCGTAAGCTCCCTCTTTCTGCTGTTCATCCCGGAAGCGTTTGATCGTCCCCGGTTTTCTGTGTGATGTACCCTGTCGATCGGTGTTACTCATGGTCATTCTCGAATTCGAAGAAGTAGTACCCAGAGCAGTTTATGACCCGGGTACGACCGATCTGTGTGATCCGGTCGGAGGGGTCTGTGAAGCGACGATGGATGTGGCCATGAAGAAAATACCGCGGCTGGTAGCGATCGATCAAACGCCTGTAACTTTGAAACCCCCTGTGGCAGGGATCTTCTGCATCGTGGATGTGCCTGGGCGGCGCATGGGTAAGGACGATGTCGAGATGTCTGTACCTGCGCAGCTGCGGGCGCAGGTAGCGGATCGTCTGCCGCATTTGAGCTTCGGTGTATTGTAGTGGTCTGCCATTGTACCAGTGGGAACCCTCTAAACCAAGAATGGTCAGTTCTGCAAAGGGCACAACTTGGGCGTGGATATTGATACAACCCTTTGGTGAACAGCTCTCGTAGCGGATGTCATGATTACCCCTGATGTAGTACAGTGGAGCGTCGAAGGCTTTGCTGAGGGTGGAAAGGTAATCCGGGGGAAGGTCTCCGCAGGAAACAATCAGCCGAACATCAGACAAGGCGCTGTTTCCCGGCAGATCGCAATGCAGGGGCTCGATAAAATCGGATATGGCCAGAATCTTCATAAGCACGTATCAACAATATACCAATCGAAAGAAAAGGAAGGAAGCATGAACCAGATTCCGACCTTCGTAGAAGCCCCGCGGTGTGAACCTCTGGCTGATCTTGATGCCGATGTGGCGATCATCGGTATTCCCTACAAGAGTCCCTACGAGGTGAGCGTGCCCGTGGACGCCATGGCCGGTACCTTGTCGGCTCCAGAGGCTCTCAGAAAGCAGTCCGTCGTGTATGCTCACAGTCTTCGTCACTACGATTTCGATTTCGACGGCGATCTGTTTGCCGGACGGGATGTGAGGATTGCGGACTGCGGCGACCTGGTGCTTGAACCTGAAAGTCCTGAAAAGCAGCTTCGGGCAATCACACAGGCGATACGGACGATCCTGCTTCGGGGAGCAGTGCCCGTGGTTCTCGGGGGTGATCACGGTACCCCTATCCCAATCCTGAGGGCCTACGAGAACCATGGACCTATCTGCGTCGTGCAGATAGACGCCCACCTGGATTTTCGAGATGAACGCCAGGGTTACAAAGACGGATTCAGCAGCCAGATGCGCCGGGCTGCGGAGATGCCCTGGGTTCAGTCGATGATGCAGATCGGGCTTCGGGGCGTGGGCAGCGGCCGGCAGGAGGAGTATGAGGCGGCTCGGAAGCACGGCAGCGTGATGGTGCGAGCTCAGGAGCTGCACCAACTCGGGGTGGAGCTGGTCTTGCAGCGGCTGCCGGAAGCTGAAGGATACTACATCACCATCGACAGCGACGGTTTGGATCCCTCTATTGCGCCGGGGGTGTACTATCCCTCTCCCGGCGGAGTCGACTACTTCGAGATGACCGATCTGGTCAAGGGAATCGCCAAGCGCGGCGCCATCGTGGGAATCGATTTTTGCGAAGTCGTGCCCGCCCTCGATGTCCGTGACCTGACCAGCATCTTTGCGGCCCGGCTGATCCTCAACTTCATCGGCGCCATGGCTCATTCAGGACAGATCGGCTGATAGCGGGAGGGCGACGATGACAACATCTCACCAAGGAAATACCACCGGTTCGGATATTCGAGCTAGACCACGTCTTCAGTTCTTATCCGCTGAGCAGGCAGAGTGCATTCACCGCGCATCCTTGAGGTTGCTCGAAACCGCTGGAGTGAAGGTGCATCTCCCGGAAGCCGTGGATCTTTTGAAAAAGGCGGGAGCCGAGGTAGTTGAACTTCCGGAACAATCCGTTTTTCATCCTGTTTCGCCAACCTGTATCGCCATTGACGCATGACGCCGAGCCCTTGCGGGCGCTTCTGTACTGCGCGAACAAGGGCATTCCTATGTGTTATGCCAGCTATCCTTTGATGGGAGCGACCGGACCGGCAACCCTGGCGGGGTCTTTTGCCCTGTCCAATGCGGAGTTCCTGAGCGGACTGGTGATCAGTCAGCTCAAGAAGCCTGGAGCTCCCATGATATACAACGGAGGCAGCGGTCCCATGGATATGAGAGCCAGCACCACTCCCTACAATGCCCCGGAGAGTTTCCTTGGGGAGATGACGGGCAAAGCAATGGCAGAGTTCTATGGCATGCCAAATTACAGCTACGGGGGTCTGACCGATGCCAAGCTCTTCGACGAACAGGCCGGAACAGAGGCGGCTCTTTCGCTATATCAGGCGACCCTTGCCGGCAGCACGCTCATTCACGATGTCGGCTACATGGATTCGGGAATGACGGCAAGCTGGGAGCTGATCCTTCTTGGGGACGAGATCATCGGCCATCTCAAGAGACTAATGGAGGGGATTGACTTGAGTGACGAGCACCTGGCCTTGGAGCTGGTCGAAAAGGTGGGTCCCGGGGGGCATTTCCTGATGGAAGACCACACCCTCGAGCACTACAGAGATGTCTGGTATCCAAAAGCAATCAACCGGGAGGAGTATTCGGTCTGGGCCGGCAAGGGCGCCAAACCGCTGCGGGAGGTGTTGAGGGAGAAGGTCCACTGGATCCTGAAGAATCACCATCCGGAGCAGTTGCCCGAAGATGTAGAGGAGAAGATCGAGACCATCTTGAAGAGAGCAGGTAAAGAAGTGAAGGAATGACATGAGCGGAAATCGCTGTTGCGACTGACCACCCGAATTGACACTATGAGTTAGGCTGAACTACCATTTCATCGTGAACAAAGACAAGCGGCGAATCAGAGCACAAAAAAATCCCCAAGGCGAGATGTCCTTTCTCGAGCACCTTCGGGAACTGCGCAAACGGATCATCGTTTCCATGATCGCGATTCTTTGCGCAGCGATCGTCTCCTATATTTTCTTCGATTATATCGTCACCTTCCTGTTCAAGCCCTTTCGGGAGATCGATGCTCTGTCGATTCGGGATGAGATCCTGTTTATCAATACCATCTTCGAGGGATTCCTGGTGCGCCTGAAGGTTGCGATCCTTTCGGGGATCGTACTCTCCCTTCCGGTTCATATGTTCAACATCATCAAATTCGTTCTGCCGGGGCTCACGGAACGAGAGAAGAGAGTCATTCTCATTTCCCTGATCGTCAGCTTCTGTCTGATCGTGTTCAGTTTCTACTACGGGTATTTCAACGTCATCCCGATTTCCATCAAGTTTTTGAGCAGCTCAGGATTTATTCCCACAGATGTGGGACTGCTGCTCAACTACGGGAAAAGCATCTTCGTGATCTTTCAATTCCTGCTGATCACGGTCATTCTCTTTCAGCTGCCGATCATCCTGGAAATCCTTATGATCATGAACGTGTTGAGCCGCAAGGCGCTGCTGAAGGCAAGCCGCTTCATCGTTATTGGTATTTTTGTACTGTCCGCAATCGTCACGCCGCCGGACTTCGTCTCCCAGATCAGCCTGGCCCTGCCCCTGGTCGGACTGTTCTTTCTGACCATTCTGATTGCCAGGATCTTTAACTTCGGGAAGGGTCAGCCGCAGGGCTGAAGCGGAGATCATCGATGTTTGGCCTTGGTTTTTTTGAAATCCTGATTATCTTCCTGGTGGTCATAATATTCATCAATCCGAAGGATCTTCCCAAGGTGTTTCGCCGACTGGGCAGGTTGGTTCGACAGCTCAGGGATATCAGGGACAGCTCTATGCAATATATGAGGAAGATCGAAAGAGAAATCGAGGAAGAGGATCTGTCCTCAGAGAAAGAAGGGGAAAGCGACCCGGAACAACCGGATTCCTAGTTCCGTACGGGCGCGAATACTGTATACTAAAGGTAGAGGGTGAGGAGTATATGATTGGCACAACCGAGATAGTCATCATCGTCGGTGTGGTTCTGGTTCTGTTCGGTGCCGCGGCGATTCCCAAGTTCGCCCGTTCTTTGGGCAGGGCGAAGAAGGAGTTCGAGCAGGGAATCAAAGAGGGACAGATCGACGACGAGGACAAGAAGAAAAAAGAAATCGAAGAAGAGAAAAAGGAACACTCCTGACAAGAGCATTACTTCCTAAAATCCTGCTGAATTATTATAACTATGTTTGTCAATAACGCTAAATCTCTATAAATAAA
>JAGLQP010000097.1 GCA_023136785.1 Spirochaetales bacterium | reverse complement strand
TCGGGTACGAGGAGGGCGGCCAGCTCACCGAACGGGTGAGGAGACGTCCCTACTCCGTCGTCCTCTTCGACGAGATCGAGAAGGCACACCCGGAGGTATTCAACGTCCTGCTTCAGCTGCTGGATGAAGGTCGACTGACCGACAGCCAGGGACATATCGTAGATTTTAAGAACGCGATCATCATCATGACCTCCAACCTCGGAAGCCAGCTGATCCAGCAGACCGAGAATATCGACGACATCAAGGATCAAATCCAGGAACTGCTCAAAGCCACCTTTAGGCCTGAGTTCCTGAACCGGGTGGACGAGATCATCACCTTCGACCGGTTGGGCAAAGAGGAAATCCTGAAGATCGTAGATATTCAGCTCAAGGTGCTGGCCAAACGGCTCGAGGAACAGGATGTCACGATCACGGTCAGCGACAAAGCAAAGGCGCACCTGGCGGAGGTGGGATTCGATCCGCTGTACGGGGCGCGGCCGCTCAAGCGCACTTTGCAGAACCTGGTTCAAAACCCATTGGCCAAGAACATCATCGCCGGTGAGGTTCGAGGGGGAAGCAAGATCGTCGTCGATACGGGTAAAGACGGTCTGGTATTCCGCAAACAGAAATAACCGATTTCTGTTCGTCTTCCAGCAAGTTACTCCCCGCGGTATACTGGTGGCATGATCTGGGCCTACCGTCAGGAAGAACCGGAGCAGGACGGCGACGCCTGGTTGGAAGAAATTCTTCACAGTCAACAGGTGGAAGAGGAGGAAGAGGATGAGAACCTCTACTGCTTCATCTGCGGCCAGATCATTACCCAGACCCACAACCGCATCCCCGTGGAAGGCGCCCACAAACATACCTTCACCAATCCGGGAGGATACCTTTTCGAAATCGGCTGCTTTCGGGAAGCCCCGGGCTGCGAGCAGACAGGGGAGTTCACGGATTTCTACTCCTGGTTCGACGGCTACGCCTGGCGTTACGCCATGTGCCGCAGCTGTCGTGTCCATCTAGGCTGGGTCTATCGAGGAGAAGATTCTTTTTTCGGCTTGGTACTGGATCGATTGCTGAGCTCCAAGAAGTCCTTTCCCTCCGAGTCCTGAGAGCTGCTTCAGGAGGGAAGGTTCCGCCGGCGTTGCTCTTCCCTTCGCTTCCGCCTGTCCAACGCCTTTTTCTGCATGAACAGGGACCAGAAGATGAAGAAGACCGTGAGGACCACGAACACGAGGGAGATCGGTCGGGTGAAAATGGGGAGCACGGAACCGTCGCTCAGGATCAGTGCTTGTATGAGAGATGTCTCCAGCAGACCGCCCAGAATATAGCCCATCATCAGCGGAGCCACGGGAAAGTTGAACTTCTTCATGATGTATCCCAAAACCCCGAAGAAGATCATCACGTACACGTCGAAGATGTTGCTGTTCACGGTGTAGGAACCGGCGGCGCAGATAATGATCACGATGGGGAAAAGAACCGCCCGGCTGACGGACAGCAGCTTGGTGAACAGGCGCAGACCCAAAGATGCAATGAAGAAGTGCAGGATATTGGCTACGATCAGGCCGATGAATACGGCATAGATGACGTCCCCTGATTTGACGAACAGATCCGGGCCGGGAATCAAACCGTGCACAAGAAATACCCCCAACATGATGGCGGTGATGGCATCTCCGGGAATTCCCAGAGTCAACAGGGGAATCAGGGCTCCGCCGGTGACGGCGTTGTTTCCGGTTTCGGCGGCGAATACTCCTTCCAGGCTGCCCTTTCCGAACTCCTCCGGCTTTTTGGAGGTGTTTTTCGCCGCTCCGTAGGAGACGAAGGCGGAAATGGCGGAACCGCTTCCCGGGAGCGCGCCCACTCCGATCCCGATCAGGGTCGATCGGATGATGGTGACGATGTTGGCCTTGAACTCCTTCCAGGTTACCCGGTTGTCATCGGGATTCTTGGATACAGGAGCGATGACATCCTGCTTGCCGGCGCTGATCTTCTTCTCGATCTGAACGAAGAACTCGGAAACGGCGAACAGCCCGATCAGGTGAGGCAGGAAGGGGATCCCGCCGATCAAATCGAAAATCCCGACGGTGAAGCGGGAGGAACCGGAAATGGGATCCGAACCGATGGTACGGAAGAAGATCCCGAACAGGGCGGCGGTGATTCCTTTGAGCTTGTGCTCGCTGGATACCACTCCGATCGTACAGAGAGCAAAGACCACGAGGGAAAACTTCTCCGTCGGGCCGAACTTGAGGGCAACCATGGCGATCTGAGCGGCGATGGAGATCAGAACGATATCGCTGATGAACTCTCCGATTACCGAACCATAGATCGAGGCGCGCAGCGCTTTCCCCGCTTTTCCCTGTTTGGCCATGGGATAGCCATCAAGACAGGTAGCCGCGGCGGCCGGAGCCCCCGGAGTGTTGATCAGGATCGCGGAGATCGATCCGCCGTAGGTTCCTCCTTTGTAGACCCCCAAGAGCAGACTGATTCCGGCAACCGGGGGCATATAGAAGGTGATCGGCAGCAGCAGGGCTACGATCATGGGTACGTTGAGACCCGGAATCGCGCCGATGGTTATCCCGATAAACAGTCCCGCCGCCACGACGAGCAGATTTTGAAAGGTGAAAAACAGCTGTGCCGCCGGAAGCAGGTGCTCAAGCATTACAGACCCTTTAGTAGAGGATCCCGTGGGGTAGAGGGATCCGGAACAGGATCTCGAAGAACAGCCAGATCCCGATCGGTACGGCGACCATGCTGATCGCGATCTTGAGGATACTGCGGGAGCCGAACAGGTAGGCGTAGATCCCGACGAAGACTCCGCTGGTTACGACAAAACCAAGACGGGGAAAGACAACGGTGTAGAGGATCAGCAGAACCACGGACAGGCCGACCCGAAACACAACCACCCGGGTCAGATCCGGGGGCCCGTCGCGCCTTGGCTTGAGAAATCCCTGCGCGATCAACCCCGCGCCCATGAGAATGATCAGGACCGCCAGCACCGCAGGAAGAAAGGATGGAGACGTTTCCGTCTCCATCCCAGGTATGTTTTGAATTTGCGAAGGGATCAATACGAGGATCAGCGCCCCCAGTCCAATCAGGACCGCCCCTTCGATCAGGCGCCATAGATAGGGCTGCCTCACTGCGCCAGGCCCATCTTCTCCACGATCTCGCTGTATCCCTCTTTGTCATTCTTCCACACGGCGTAGAAATCATCCCCGAACTTTGGATCGAGGCTCTCGCCGATCCGCTTCATCACTTTGATAAAGTCCGCGTCCTCGATTACCTGCTTGAAAACGGTGCGCAGCTTCTGCAGCACCTCCGGGGGCAGACCCTTGGGTCCGGCGATACCGGTGAAGGGGCTGGCTACCACGTCGTAACCGATCTCCACAGCGGTGGGGGTATTGGGCAGGTTTTTATCTCTCTTTTCGGCGAAGACCATTAAAGCGTTGAGGTTGTTCGCATTTACATGGGAAATGATCGTTGCCACACTGGAGGTCATGGCGATGTCCACGTGTCCGCCCAGGGCTGCCTCAACAGCTTCGGCATCGTTGCCGACGGGAACGTGTTTGAACTCCAGACCGGCCTTGTCCGCCCAGCGCAGGAATCCGAGTTGGGGAGCCTTCAGAGCCACGCAGGCGTAGGTGACCTCGCCGGGATGGCTCTTCGCGTAGGAGATCAGCTTCTGTACATTGCTCCAGGGACGATCCGCTTTGGAGGCGATCGCCATGGTGCTGGAGCCGATCTGTCCGATCGGATCAAAATCGAAGGTATCGTACGGAGCCTGTTTGAAGATGACGGGGAATACGTTGGTTCCCGGGGTAATCGCGAGCAGGGTATAGCCGTCGGGGTCGGCGTCGGCCACATATTTGCCACCGATCACACTGCCGCCACCAGCCTTGTTCACAACCACGACCGGCTGCCCCAGGTACTTGGGAGCCACGCTGGCGAACATCCTGGCGTTGATATCGGTTCGTCCACCGGCACCCCAAGGCACGATAACCTGGATCGGCTTGGTGGGATACTCTCCGGCAGTCTCTTCCACTGTCCCTTCAGCCAGTAGAAAACCTGCGGCTGCGAAGAGGACGAAGAGAACTAAAGATAAGCGTTTCATCGCTTCCCTCCTTTGAAATGATTTATAGGATTTTTCTTATGGTAGGGTATACTATCGGCTTTGTCAAATATGGTAGTGACGGTGTTGCCGAAAACCCTATATCAACTCTTCGTAATGGCCGGCAGAGTGGAAGATACCCCCGCCGCTTAAGTAGAAGCTCTCGTCGAGCCAATACATCCCCCCTTTGGGTTCGAGCCAGGACGCTCCCGCGCAGGGGTGATCGCGGATCAAGGTTGCCCAATTTTCGTAGTTCTGCGCCCCATTGGATTCCAAAATCCCCGAGGGAAGTCCGGGAAATGGGGGCAGATGGGCGGCCACGTTTCTGTTCCAGTCGAGCAGCAGGGGGACGCAGGCCGAGTCGGCCACGAAGCTCGGCACTCCCTGTTTCTGAGCCTCCGCTGCCATGAGGATCGACATGCTCAGAGTCTTGCCCGCCGGCTTGAGGGCGACCGCCCCATAGCCCGACCCGATCTTCCGGCGAACATCCTCGATGCCGTGCAGGGACTCATCCGCGGCAACCCGGACCGGGAGATCGTGCACATCGAGCTCACAGTCGTCGGGGAAGGGTTCCTCCAGGAGAACGACCTGATCCAGGGCGCCCATCTTCTCCAGACCGGAGACCAGCCCCAGCAGGGTTTCCTTCGTTTCATATCGTCCGTTGGCATCGAGGTAGTAGGCCAGACGGCCGCTGTCGGTCTGTTCCGTTCGTTTGTCCCGAAGCAGCCTGTGGATCTGCTCGAGCCGGTCCAGGTCCTTCTCCAGCATCTGCCGCTGACTGCCCCCCTGACCGATCTTGATCTTCAGCAGGAAATGCCCCTCCTCGACCAGATCGAGCAGCTCTGCGGTAGGTAGATTGTAGGTGATCAAGGGAATCCGGGTAACCGCCCTCTGCCTGCCGGGAAATGCGCTGCGGTACTCTCGAGGGATCAGCTCGGAAAATACTTTAAACCCTTCAGTCGCAGCGTGGAGTTTCCAGAGCGCAAGATCCAGGGACACCGCGGCATTGAGGGTGAAGGTCGGCCGCAGATCAGCCCGGCCGGTGAGGGTCCGGCCGAACTCGTGCAGCTCAGGTATAAGTGCCTGAATCGCCGCTATTGGATCGGGAAACTCTTTTCCTCTGAGTAGCGCAGCGGCTCGTTCGGCCATGAGAGCCATGACCAGATTACCTCCGGTTTCGGAATACGATGAAAACACAGCAGGATCGGACCAGAGAACCGCGTTACCGCCGATTGCGGTCTGCCGTTTTTCCAAAGTATCGCCGCCCCGCTCTGCCGGATACAGAGCGGTGATGTTGATCCACTTTTCGTTGAAGGAATCGCCTTTGAAGTGAAAAGGCCTCAAGAATGGCTCCCGCTGGATCGCAAAGCCGTAGCTTTGGAAATGAATCATTTTGAGTTTCTCTCAGCCGACCCAGATCGGGCTGGACCAAGCCCATTGGTTGTTGTGCTGGCGGGCACGGACAAAGTACATGTCGCCGCCCTCCTGTTTGTCCCGGTCTCTGTCCTGCCAATGGACTTCGGAAGTGTAATCTTGCCCTGAAACCAGACGATGAAGCACGAAGCTCTCCGTAGTAAACACTCCTGTGAACTCTACTGCATTCTCCAGAATCAGATCGGCTACGGGAACCACGAATCGCTTCTTGGTAGGTTGGGAAAACTCCAGGATGAGTTTGGCCGACGAATCCGCCTCCAGTTCGAGAACCAAGGATTTGGTCGGATCCTCCAGATAGGCCTGCTTGCGGGAAGTGAAGGACTTCAGGTGCAGCTCCTTATCCGAAAGCCGATTCAGCCGGTCACGAAGATCCTCGTCGAAAGGTCCGGATTGGAAGTGCTTTTCCACATTCGTAAACTTCCCTCCTTCGATACCGATCTTGACATCCCACTGACAGATCCTCTCCATGGCCAGAGCGGCCCAAGGTCCCCAGCCATACTGAAAGCGGCACTTAGCCCGCCCCGGAAGCTTCAATGGCGAACTGATCAGATCCTCCGGAAAGAAGCGTTGAATGGCCCTGCCGTTACGCATCAGTTCGATCATCTCCAGAGAATCGGCTCCCTCGACAGAGACCTCGACGCTCCGATCCGGAGTGTAGGGGAGCTCCGTTCCCATAGGCTGTCCGTTCAGTGTAACGGCCAATCCGATCCTGTCCCCCGTAGCCGCTACGGTCCTGCGGGCACGAAGCGCCTCGATCAGAGAGGCGCGCTTTAGATCCTCCGCCCACACCCCGACCAAACCCTCTCCGTAGGCGCCGGGGAAGCCAAAATGATCGTCCGTGGAGGCCACAAAACCGAAGCGCAGTCCTCTGGCCAGTTGATACTCGATCGTCTGGGACACGGAGCGGCCGCCGTTGGAATGAAGAATCATCGGGTAGGGAGCTCGATCGGACAGGGTACAGCCGTGTTCGGAGAACACCTCCACAACCGGGCTGACCCGCGGATCGAAGTGCTCCCAATTGTATCCCCTCCAGCCGAGCTTGTAGCCCACGTGATGAGGAATCGCCAGCGCCCCCTTGTTCCTGGCGAACTCGAGCAGCTTGCCTACGGAATCGGGAAGGAACAGATCCGGCTGATCCTCCGGGAAAATCAAACAGTAGTCTCCAAAAGCACTGGAGTGCCATTCGTAACCGAGGAAGGCAACAAAGCCGTCACCGTTAGCTTCTTGAATCAGTTTTCGCGTTTTCGGCCAGTGCAACGTATGAGCTTCGAAGCCCTTCACCCAATGCATATGCCGCTCTCCCGGCATGATCGGCATATCGTGCCAGGAGGCGTGTCCGGTGAAGGCAAAGAAATC
>JAGLQP010000096.1 GCA_023136785.1 Spirochaetales bacterium | reverse complement strand
CCCGCACCAGTTCACGCTCAAATCCTCTGATGATTTCGCCTTGGGGAGAGACGATTTTCCGTATGATGCGGGGTTTGAGCAAGAGACCATTGTTGGCGAACACGGTCGCTCCTTGGAGTATCTGAAGAGAGGAAACGGAGACCTCCTGACCAAAGGCGATTGTCGCCTTGCTGCGAGCCGACCACCTGCTCGGGTCGGCAAGGATCCCCGCGCTCTCTCCAGACAGCGGCAGGCCTGTGGGTTTCCCGAAACCGAAGCGCAGCAACATCTCGTGAAAATCGACTTCCTCGACCTGCTCGGAAGCCAGAGCTGCCCCTACATTGCACGAGTACTTCAGTATTTTTTGGGCATCCACCCACCCGTGGCTGGCCAAGTCCCGTATCTCGATTGTCTGCTCATTGGGAAGGTTCATCTCGTAGACCCCGCCGCAAAAAAACTCCTGCTGTGCATCGAGTCCGCCGAGTTGGAGGAATGAAGAAATAGAAAATATCTTGAACACCGATCCTGGCTCAAAGGCGCGGGTCAAAGGGAGATTCTGCAACGCCCTGCTGTCGTAGTTATTGTACTCATTCGGATCAAAGTTGGGCACACCGCAGTACCCAAGGATCTCCCCGGAGGATGCTTCCATAACCAGGATATACACGGCATCGGCTTCATTTTCTTCGTAGGCTTTCCGAGCGAATCCTTCGATGACATGCTGGATGTTGATGTCCAGGGTCAGAAACACCTGATTCCCGAGAAATTCCTTCTGGACCTGGACGGTACTTACCGCCGGAGGGGAGAGGACATTGTTAAAGGTGTATTCGATCCCGTTCAGTCCTACGTTGTCTACCCCAACGTAGCCGATTACGTGACTGGCCAGTGTTTGCTCCGGGTAGTTTCGGCCAAACTCAGGGACAAGGTTTATGCCTTCCAATTTGCCCTCGTCCTTGATGGTTTGTATCGTTTCAGATTCGGTAGGGGTGACCTTACGCTTTATGAACACGAATCCCGGATTGTTTTCCAGCCTGGAGAGAACGGTGTCGTAGGGGATGTCGAGGATTTCTGCAAGAAGTTCCGCCGAGCCTTGAGGATCGCTAACATCGGGTATCCAGGCGGAAACCGAATCCAGCCGGGTTGAGATGGCGAGGATTTTCCCGTTCCTATCAAGCACGGGGCCGCGTTCGACAACGGGCAAGGTGATCGATCCCGGCGGTTCATTCTTGGGAGTGAAGATCATCAGCTGCACTAGCCTGCCCACGATCAGCAGAACCAGCGCAGCGAGAAATAGTACGAAGAAGTACAACCTTCTTCTTTCTTTACCGTTGCTCATATCACTGGGAAGGTATACCCTTAAGCCTCATCCTTAGAAGCGTAGAATTCAAGCCCGTTAATATTAATATCGCAATCTTCAATAGCAACGATAAGGAAGATTGCGATGTCTTCTTCCGGTGCGAAAATCTTGTTTAACCTGCAGCGAAGCTTCAAGCAAAAAACAAGATTTTCTCGCTGTCATCATAATATGGCAGATAATTAATGTCGATATTACGATTGAGGACATCGCAATCGGAGATTGCGATCTAATGATTGTATAACCCTATGATTGCAGTGATTGAGCACCAGAGAGTCCAACGCCGAAGAGCCGCTAACGATCGGCGGGTAGAATCCAAGACCTTAGAGCTCACGTTTCCCGGGATCCGGCGGATCCAACCCGCTAAACCAATCACCTGGCGGGAGGTTCAGCAGATCCGGCGGCCCAAGAGAGTGATCGCTTCCGAGGCTCGCGATGCATGGCCCAAGCTAGCTCCCAAGGAACACGATCTTTCTCGACGAATCCGTCCAAAAGGCAACCGAGCCAAGACGGCTCTGCTGAAGCGCTTGTCCCGGGTGGATTTGATTATGGCGGGGGCCTTGATACTGTGTCTTCTCATTCCTCTTGGATTCCGATTGTCCTTTTTGGCTCCTGTTGAAGTGGAGATCGAACTTCCTGCAAGTGAAGATGTGGAGAGCGCCTTGGCGCACTACCTCATTCTGGAGGGGCAGGGGGGCAGTGGCCAGACACCCCTGCAACAGGAAATTATCGACTCGATAACAACTAGGAGTTATACAGTCCGTAATGGAGATACCATTTCAGGGATCGCCCAGCGTTTCAACCTGGGTATGGATACAGTGATAAGTTTCAACAGCATTCAGGATGCCAGGAGCTTGAAGGTCGGCACGACCCTTACAATACCCAATTCCAACGGTCTGAAATACAAGGTGAGGAGGGGAGACTATCTTGGGAGCATTGCTAAAAAGTACGGAATCGCTCTGAATGAGATGTTGGACTGGAACAATTTGGAAACCTCGGTGATCGTACCCGGTCAGGAGCTGTTCATTCCCGGCGCACGACTGAGTGAGATGGAGCGGAATCGGGTCTTCGGTCGATTGTTTATTTACCCTACACGGGGTAGGATTACTGATCGATTCGGCATGCGTCGCGACCCGTTCACAGGGATTCGAAGATTTCATAACGGAGTCGATCTGGCCGGCCCGGTCGGCACCTCGATTATCGCTTCCATGTCAGGAAAGGTGGCTATGCTGGGCTATAATCCAACCTTTGGAAAGTACATCATTCTGACTCATCCAGAGGGTTTTCAGACCCTCTATGGACACCTCGATGCCTTTCGGGTGCAGAAGGGGGAGAGAGTGAAGCAGGGGCAGCGGATCGCCGATATGGGTAATTCCGGCTACAGTACAGGCAGCCACCTCCATTTTTCGATCTTTCGTCGAGGAGAGCCGATTGATCCTTCCCAGTACCTCCACTAATCTGCTCCATGCCGCGCACGCTCTGAAGGCGTTGCGGAGGCGCGCAGTTCACTTTTGGCGGTTCCATATCATACTCCCGTTGAAGGCTCTGTTCTTCAGTTTTCTCCACGCAGTGCAGGTCTTGCTTCGGGTGTTTACCTGGAGATTCTGTAAGCAGCATGTACGAGTGCTGGTAAGTCTTGCCTTTATCCTAGTCGCCGCCGGGCTGGCCGCATACCAAATCCGGAGCGTACAGGTGGAGAAACAGAGGTTTCTCTACTACCCGGAAGCCTGGATTTTCCACAGTCCCCTGCGAGAAAATCTGCAACCTGCCGATACTATAGATAAGATTCTGGAGACATATTCGGTTGGTGGCGGCTCTCTGAGCGTGCTACCTATTGATATAAAGTTGTACAGGGTACGGGAGGGCGACACTCTGTCCGGCATCGCAGAACGTTTCGGCATGGATCTCGACACGATCGCTTCTCTTAATCGAGAATGGGGCAGTGGAGTGCATCTGATCCAGATTGATGAAGCGATAGAGATTCCGAATCAGGACGGCATCTATATCGAAATAAAAGACGATTTGGATACTCTATGCGAGGAGAAGGGTGTTCCTGTCGAGGTGGTGTTTGCGGTCAACGGAATTGAACGGCAGCAGATCAGGCCCGGGATGGAGCTGTTCTTTCCAGGAGTGCAGCATTCGGGTATAGAGCGCAGTGTGATTACGGGCAGCGCCTTCCTGAAGCCCGTAACCGGCTGGCTGACCTCCGGTTTTGGCTACCGCAGGGATCCCTTTACCAAAGAGATGCACTTTCACAGGGGAATCGACTTGGCGGCCCCTACGGGTACGACGGTACGGGCGGCACTGGATGGCAAGGTGATCGTTGTGGGATATGATTCGGTGTTGGGGAACTACATCCTGATCCGTCATCAGATCAGTTATTCATCCCTGTACGGTCACCTCAGTCAGATCTGGGTAAAGAGGGGAAGCACCGTAACCCGAGGGCAGCGGATCGGAGCCGTCGGCAACACCGGAAAGTCCACGGGATCGCATCTGCACTTTGAAATCCGAAGGCGAGGTGCGCCCGTCAATGCCTGGGGCTTGATGACCTCCCGATATTGAGATTTGAGGGTACCAACGTGAAAAGAATTCTATTTGCAGTAATCGGTCTCCTGGCTCTGTTCACGATTATAAGGGCTTATGCTCAGGAAGAGGAGCGGGAGAACCGATACATCCTTCATCCCGGCATTCTGGAGTTCGACACAGCCGAAGGCGGCGTCCGACTGGCCTTTGGATTTCTCGAGGGTTCCGAAGAGGAGGGACCGGGGCGAACCTGGAATCTGTTTCCCATGCGGCTGTCTCTGCGGGCGGGCAAGCAGAGTTTCCTCATCGCGATGAACGGATTGTCCTTCCTGAGCCCCGCTGGCCTGAGGATTGGCAGGCCGATTACGATTCGCGGCGTGAAGCGAGGGGATGTGGTGAGCATTGGTGGTGATGTTACGGTGGAGGGCACCGTGGAGGGGGATGTGTGGACCCTGGGAGCGAATATCAATCTGCTCTCCGGCTCTACCGTTGCCGGAGACGCGGTGGCTTTGGGGGGGACCGTAGAAGCGGAGAGACGATCGAAGATCGGAGGAAACAAGCAGTCCCTGCCCAACATCAAGATTCCCTTTCTCAGCCTGCTGAGTTCAGAGCATTCGGCGGCCACCTTCCGCTTCGTCATAGAAATACTTGGGGTCTGTCTGTTTTTACTGGTGTTGTTTCTCTTCGTTCACTTCGGACGCGACCATCTCTCCGGTTTAGGGGGATTGCTCTCCTCACGCTGGAAAGGGTCGATTCTCTATCTGGTTCTGGCGGTGCTGATCATCCCCGTGTTGGTAGCCCTGCTGATCGTCTCTGTGGTGGGCATCCTCATGATACCCTTCATTTCGGTCTTACTGATTTTTCTTGCCTATATCGGCTATGTTGCTATGGCCGTACGCCTGGGACTATGGATTCGTAAGTCTTCCCCCGATGTTGGACCGGCCAAGGCTTACACAACCGGACTCCTCGGCCTGCTGGTACTGAAAGGACCGGTGTTGCTGGGTATCCTCTTCACCCTGCTGACCGCGGATTTCTTCCAGGGCATCGGCCGTTTCCTGTCGGCCATCGGGACCATCGTCGTGGTTGCCGCCACTCTCTACGGTCTGGGGGGCGTACTGCAATATCTACGTGTTCAGGCTCGAGGCAGTTGATCTAACCTGGGTCCCTTTTAGGACCCGCCGTGTTGAGGCGTGGACCGCATTACCTCGGTTTGTTTATTCCCAAGATAGGAAAATGTCAGGTGATTCTATAGAGAAAGAGTTTTAGCTCATCGTCGTTGCGCACAAGGGGTAGTCCTAAAAAAGTGAAGGTGTTGGACACGACCCGAGTTCCGGGGCGAAGTTCTTTGCGCAGCTTATCCTTCAAGCGATCATTGGTGTTCTGCAGGAGATAAGTAAAGACGACGTCTGCCTCCGACAAATCTACCTTGAAAAAATCACCCCGTATAACCCGCACCTGTTTACCCAGTCCGAGTAGAGTGACCGCTGCTATGCTCCAAAGAAAGCGGGATACATCCATTTCGACTCCGACCGCCCGCGCTCCGAATCGACGAACCGCGGCAATCAGCACTCTTCCGTCCCCTGAGCCCAGATCGTACACGATCTCCCCGGGTTTAATCTCCGCCATTGTGAGCATGGTGTTGATAACCTCTCGGGATGTCGGCACCCAGGGCGCACCATGGGTATTGGTCCATATCAAGGAGATCAGAAAAACCATGATCAAAAAAAACAATGCAGAAATGACAATGTTCATACGATATCCGCAGTCTCTCATGGAGTGGTAGAAATGGGAAGTGCTCTTAAGTTCAATTTTGAATCGATACGTTTTACCTGTGTTCGTCACTGTAGTTGGTGCTTTGGCAGCGTTCGTTGCCTGCAACAACGGGCTTCAGCTGACCGATTCGAAATTGAAGACGGTTTTGGTATTCGGAACCTTTGACGCCCTGCATTCCGGCCACAGATACTTCTTGAGGTAGGCGAAGAACCTTGGAGACCGGTTGGTCGTCTCCCTGGCCCGGGACGAGTTTGTGCGTTCCTTTGAAGGCAAGAACCCTGTGGACGGCGAAAGCGAGCGAACGGCCAGGCTGCGGGACACCGGTCTAGTGGCGGAGGTGTACTTGAGCGACCGTATCCCCGGGAGCTACGATCTGCTGCTGGAAGTCAAACCAGATCTTGTCTGTCTGGGCTACGATCAGGATTTGCTCGAAGAGAACCTGCGGTCGTGGTTGCAAAGCAGGGGAGTGCAGATACCGCTGGTGAAGCTACATCGCGCCCCGACGAATCGCTGTTAGGACTCGTGCCAGAGCTCCCTCAGTCAAAGGCGAGGAGGAGTGGAACCTTCCCGAGTCGGGGGAACCGGTTGCCGCAAAGGGTTGCCGAAGGTGGGGAAAGGGATTACAAAGAACTCAGATCGCAATCTTCGCGGCTGGGCACCCCCGCCTGCGGCAGCCCCGGGGATATCACGATCTAGAAGCGGACGGCTGCGAGGCAGGAGAGAGAACGGATGAAGGCTGTAGTATATGACAACTACGGGGAACCGGAAGTGTTGCAGCTGCGGGAAATACCCGAGCCGGAGGTCGGGACTCGGGAGTGCCTGGTAAAGGTCGCCGCGGTCTCGGTCAACCCGTCGGATTGGAAGACACTTGCGGGCAAGTGGAGGTTTGCTACGGGAAATCGATTTCCCCGCCCGACCGGCATCGATTTCTCCGGTACCATCGAACGCACGGGAGAGAAGGTGACCCGATTTCGCGTGGGTGAAGCGGTGATGGGGTCGGTAATTCCATTACGAAAGGGCTGTTTAGCCGAATACGTCGCCGTAGCGGAGTCCCATCTGGGCAGGATACCCGACAATGTTCCCCCGGTCGATGCCGCCGGGATTCCCGTGGCCTGCTCCACGGCGTACGTCGGACTGCGCCACCGGAGGAAGGGCCTGCGGGGAAAGCGGGTTCTCCTGACCGGAGGAGGCGGCGGGGTCGGCCAGTTTGTCATCCAGCTGGGTAGAGTGTTCGGTGCCCACATAACCGCTGTTTGCTCTGAGGGAAAGGTGAAGCTGTGCCGAGCACTCGGTGCGGATCGGGTCCTCGACTATG
>JAGLQP010000095.1 GCA_023136785.1 Spirochaetales bacterium | reverse complement strand
GTTCCAACGCAACGGCACTTGCCGACCGCGGTCCTTGGTCAAGGAGGGCCATCTCCCCGAAAAAGTCACCATTGTAATGTACAGCCAGGACCATCTCTTCCCCATCTTCGAATTTCTTCGTAATCGCTACTTTGCCCTTCTGGATGATGTAGAAGGTATCCGCTATGGTACCCTCCCGGATGACGATCTCACCCCTGCGTTGGTTTTTGATCGCGGCAAATCGAGTGATCATCCTTAGATCCCTCTTGGACATCTCAGAGAAAAATTGAATGCTCCGCAGCTCGTCCAGCTCTGGTCTGTTCATGGGACTATTCTATCGTCTCCAATTCCTATTTTCGGCTTCTCTACCCTTTCTCGCTACTCGGGATCTGGGGTTGTCCTTTGCTGTGGTAGAGGAGCATCGGCGGGATGAGGATCCAGATAGCCAGTATTGCAGAGCCGTACCAGGGTTCGTAGATCGGTGCTTCGAGAAACCGTACCGGACCCTGACCGAGTGCGTAGATCCAGACGATCATAGACAGCGTGGAGACCACGAGTTGCCCGACGGAGCGGACGCCCATGGCAGTGTAGAGATACAGGGGAGTAATCCCCACGAGGAGCAAACTGATCACGAGGTGCGGGACAAGGCGATCGGGGAGAACACCCTGCAGAAATATGTATACCGCGATGATTTCGCTGGGGATGAGTTTCAACAATGCTTTGATGAAAGAGTTGTCCTCCCGTTTGATTGCTCTTCCCATAATCGACCTCCTTGGTCAGCTGTGCTGAGGTACCTGATTTCTATCTCTTATAGCTTCAGCAGCCGCTTCAGCGCCTGGACGGTGGGTTCAATAACCGGCGCTGACGGTACGGCCCTCTGGACGGCGGCAATATCTTTTAGACCGCCTCCCGTGGACAGCACAAGTACTGGATCCTCTGGTCCGATTTCACCAATGTCGAGGGCTCGCACAAATCCAGCATACGCTGCTGCCGCGGCGGGTTCGGCAAACACTCCAACCTGCCCGAGTTCGGCAATCGCCTGCAGGATCTGCTCGTCCCCCACGGCGATATACGCTCCTCCGGTTTCTTTCACTGCCCGCAAGGCCCGTACGCCGTCGGCGGGCATGTCCACGCAAATACTGTCTGCCAAGGTCGCCGCCCGAACCGGCTGTATCTGTTCTACTCCGGCTTGATAGGCCCGGGCAATAGCCGCCGACCCTTCAGCTTGAACGCCGAAGATGCGGGGTTGGAAATCCAGCCAGCCGAGTTCGGTAAGATCCCGGAAGCCCTTGTGCAGCCCCGATATGATATTCCCGTCTCCCACCGAGACAAATATGGCCAGAGGGACACCTCCGGAAAGCTCGACATAGCCTCTCTGAACCGCTTCCCAGATTTCAAAGGCAGCCGTTTTTTTTCCTTCCGCGGTGAAGGGATTGTACCCGGTGTTTCGGCAGTACCAGCCCAAGTGCTCGGCAGCTTCCAGGCAAAGAGCCGTTGCCTGATCATAATTTCCCTCAACCAGAATCACCCGAGCTCCGAAGGCCAGCATCTGAGCCAGCTTTGCCGGCGGAGCACTGCTCGGAGCAAACACCACAGCTCGCAGCTGTAGGGCAGCCGCCATTCCAGCCAGAGCCGCTCCCGCATTTCCTGTAGAAGCGGTAACCACGGTCTGAACGCTGATCTCCCGAGCCCTGGCCACCACCATAGAGCTGGCCCGATCCTTGAGGGAGGCGGTGGGATTGGTTCCTTCATCCTTCAGCCAGAACGCCCTCAGCTTCCGTTTGTTTCGCAGAGCCGGCAAGCTGTATACAGGAGTCCAGCCCACGCGACGCAGCGGGGTACCCTGCCCGCCCGGATCGTTCACGGGAAGCAGGGGGAGATAGCGCCAATGAGAGGGTTCAAGATCCTGCTGCTTCAGCTGTTGCGGATCGATGGTCTTTCGGATCGTCTCCGTGTCCATGACAATATCGAGGCAGCCTCGTTCTTTCGGGCAAAGGAAAAGCTCTTCTGAGTGCTCGTACTCTCTTCCGCACACACTGCAGCGGTACCCCGCAAAGTTCATCGGAAACTCTCCTCAACCGATTCGGTTATATTCTGTACTCCTCCGTCCCAAAGACAGCCTTGATCTCGCCCAGATAGAGACGATGGTAGTCTTTAGCCGGATAGTTTTCTTCGATAAAATCCGCAAGAAAATGATCGGGCTTGAAATCATCGAAGTAGATCTTGGAGCATTCTATGATCAGATCTGCTTCTTCGAAACCCGGTGAGCCCACTTTGCTTGAAGCGACTGGGGTCAATCCGCATTCTTCGATCTTGTTGACATCTCTGCCCGAGTGGCTGCCGCAGTATGCCAGGGCTTCACCGTGACCCGATGGAAAATGGCTGATCGTGAAATCCGGGTATTCCTCCATGAACTGGTAGGTGTAGCGATGGGGACGCACTACAACCATGGCCATCGGCCGCTTCCACATACAGCCCAGGCTGCCCCAACCCACAGTCATTGTGTTGAATTTGCCGGCGGCATGGTCACCGCAGGTCAGCAGGAACCCCTCCTCGCTCCAACTACGATATACGGGAACACGTAACTCGGAATATGAAATTCCCTGTCTTTTCATTGTAGGCCTCCTCGTGGTGCTTCGCTATTCTCTGATTGGTAGTATAGTATATCACAGTCATCGATCGCAACTGAAAAGAGGATTGCGATGGTTCCTTGACGCCCTCGATATTTCCAATCTATCGTTGGTAGGGATTCGATTGTGAGCAACACATCACTGTCTCAAATCTCCTCTATCCACGAGCTCCGCAATGTCTGGCTCTGTAGCCTGGACGGCGAGGCTGTCAAGCCGGAGTTCTGTCACCTAACCGTCGCAAACGGCAAGATCGGTGAAATCCGCCCCGCCGATTATCAACGATACTTGAGCAGCGGCAGCAATCGACAACCCCTATTGCCTTCATCTACTCAGAGCTCCGGCGAGGTGATCGATGCTCAGGGTCGAGTGGCGACATCCCCCATGGTCAACTTCCACGAGCACTTCTACTCCCGCCTGGCCAAGGGCTTAGCCCTTCCCGGTCCGATGAACGATTTTCGCAGTATTCTCAAGAGTTTTTGGTGGCGGCTCGATCAGGCGCTGGATGCGGACATGGTCGAAGCCTGCGCTCGTCTCGGCGTGGCGGAATCCATTCGAAACGGCGTTACTTATGTTTTCGATCATCACAGCTCTCCGAAGTTCATCCGCGGCAGCCTGAATACCCTCGCTCGAGCACTGTCGGAAGCCGGATTGCGCGGTGTGCTTTGCCTGGAAACCTCCGACAGAAACGGCAGGAGGATTACCGAAGCATCCTTCGAGGAACACAGGGAGTTTATCAGCCATTCCATAAACACCAACATCCGCGGATTGGTGGGACTGCACGCTCCCTTCACTCTCGCCGATCAAACCCTCCGAAAGGCCGCCTCTCTGTGCAACGAGTTAGCTGCGGGAATCCACATCCATCTGGCCGAGGACCGCTACGAGCAGCAGTACAGTCGGGATACTTTCGACTGTTCAGCCGCCGTGCGGCTGCAGGGCTTCGGTCTGCTCGATCAACCCGGGATTCTCGCCCACGGGGTGCACCTCGAGCCCGGGGACTGGCAGGTTCTCAGCGAAGGACAGTGTGCCCTGGCGTTGAACCCGGATTCCAATCTGAACAACGCCGTTGGGCTGGGTCGATTTAGGGAGATCCCCGGCTCCATCTCCGTTTTGGCCGGAACCGATGGAATGCACGCCAGTCCTGCTCGATCCATCAAGCAGCTGTTCCTGTTGCACCGTCACCAGGGTGGTGAAATCTCCGAGAGTTTTCAGTTCATCCGGAAGATCTACTTCGACCAGGTCCGCTTCGTTCGCAGGTTCTTCCCCGATTATCCCGATCTAAAGATCGGGGATCCGGCCGATCTGGTCATCTGGGATTACCGACCTCCCTCGCCCTTTTCGGCAGACACATTCTGGGGCCATCTGATATACGGTCTATTGGAGAGCCCGGCCTGGACCGTTCTCATGCAGGGTAAACCGCTGCTGGCTGATCACGCGCTTCGCAGCGTTGACTCCGAATCGATCTCCCGTTCTGCCGCTGTTCAGGGAGCCCGGTTATTCAAAAAATTAGGAGTGAGGCATCATGGCTGATGTAAAAACCACGATCTGCGGCATAGATTTTCCCAATCCTGTCTGGACCGCCGCCGGACCCGGTGGCGCGGATGCCCAGATGCTGCTGCGGGCTGCTCGAGGCGGTGCGGGTGGATTGGTAGCCAAAACGATCAGCCTTGAGGGTGCCCGGGTCCCCTTTCCGAACATCATCTCGCCTTTCTCCGGAAGCCTGCTCAACGCCGAGCTCTGGTCCGAGCACGGCTATCTGCACTTTATCGGCCGGGAGCTGCCCAAAGTCCGAGAGGCCGGAATTCCTGTAATCGCCTCGGTTGGCTACAGTGCCGAAGAGCTCGCCCTGCTGGGCAAGGAGCTGGACAGGGCCGGCGCAGTCGACGCTGTTGAGTTTTCCATTCACTACGTGGGCAAAGAACCGGAAAATTTGAAACGTCTCGCATCGGCTTTGAAGGACAACGTAGGCGTACCTGTATTGGCCAAGCTGAGCCCCGCGGTTACCGATCTGGAAGCGGTGGTTCGCATCCTCGAAGATGTCATTGACGGATTTGTGGCCATCAACAGTGTAGGACCGGCTCTGGACTTCGACATCGAAACCCGGCAGCCCCTTCTCGGAAGCGAGGACGGCCGGGGCTGGCTGTCGGGCGGAGCGATCCTGCCCGTGGCTCTGCACTACGTGGAGGCTATCGCCTCGTTGACGGATAAGCCGGTGATCGGTGTGGGCGGTGTACGCAGGGTAGAGGATGTTGTGAAGCATCTCATGGCCGGTGCATCTGCGGTTCAGGTGTGCAGCCTGGCCGTGCTGAAGGGACAGGAGGTCTACGGAAAACTGGCTGCGGATCTGAGCAAATGGTTGGATAGCCACGGGTTCAGAACCGTTCGGGAGATTGTCGGATTGTATCGGAAGGAAAGGCGAGAACCCGTTCAAGCAGAGGCGCGTCTTTTTCCGCAAATCGACGAGGAGCTCTGCAACCTCTGTCTCCTCTGCGAGCGCTCCTGCATTCATCAGGCGATTCACTTCGAGGACAAGGAGTTTCACCTTGACAGGACCCGCTGCCTCAGCTGTGGGCTGTGCTGCTCTCTGTGCCCCAAGGTTGCCTTGAGCCTTGTGCCGGAAAAATCGTGACCAGTCGCGAAAGGAGATGGGAGAATGGATCCTAGCCTGCTGGAAAATATCCAGGTCAACCTCGAAGAATCAAAGGAGGAGCTGGCGAATCTGCTCCAGCGTTTGATCCGTATCCGCAGCTACAGCGGACAGGAGAAGGAGATCGTTGAGTTCATTTTGGACACGATGCAGTACTACGGTTTTGACGATCAGTACTCCGACGATCTGGGAAACGCGGTGGGGCGGATCGGTGACGGCCCGGTCAAGATTCTCTACGACGCGCATATCGACACGGTCCAGGTCACCGACGAGGAAAGCTGGACCTACCCTCCCTTCGAAGGAAGAATTGTCGGAGGAACCATCTACGGCCGCGGCGCAGTGGACGAGAAATCGGCCATGGCCGGATTCCTCATGGCCGGGAAACTCCTGAAAACACTCTACCAGAATGATGGCTTGCCCTTCAGCCTTTACGTTGTCGGCTCGGTGATGGAGGAGGACTGCGACGGTTATCCTTTACGCCATCTAATCGAACAGGAAGGGCTGCGCCCCGACTACGTACTGTTAGGCGAACCCACGGATCTGAAGGTCTTCCGCGGTCAGCGGGGACGCATGGAGATGCAGATTACTGCGACCGGCAAATCCGCCCACGGTGCCCACAACCGTCAGGGAATCAATGCCATCTACAAGATGAATCCGATCGTGACGGCCATCGAGAGGTTGGACCGGTCCCTGCCGTCGATTCAACCCCTGGGACGCGGTTCGGTCACGGTATCCGACATCCGCAGCCGTGGTCCCTCCCTCTGCTCGGTACCGGATCATTGCCGCATTCACATCGACAGACGCCTCACCGTCGGCGAAACCCGTGAGAGCGCTCTGGCACAGCTGGAGGAGATCGTCCAGAAAAACGGCGGAGAGGCGGTTGTAGCGATCTCCGAGTACTCGGGTAAGAGCTGGAAGACCACGGAGTTCACTCAGGAAGCCTACTTCCCCACCTGGATCATGGAGGAAGAACACCCCCTCGTCCAGGCGGGTCTGGAGACCGCCCGCATGGTATTGGGTAAAAAGACGAGGAGCGGCTTTTGGAGTTTCTCGACCAA
The DNA here is from genome assembly GCA_023136785.1 of Spirochaetales bacterium. Lineage (GTDB taxonomy): Bacteria > Spirochaetota > Spirochaetia > SZUA-6 > DRHE01 > JAFGQJ01. Next base: position 805 of record JAGLQP010000095.1, on the reverse strand, counting down.
CGGGGTAGCGACTGCCGGCCGTCACAACCTCCCTACCATCGGCTTCGCCCCGGGCAAGGAGGAGCTGGCCCACTCTTCCCGGGAAGAGATCGTACTTGAGGATCTAGCCAAGGCAACCCGGTTCTACGCCCTGTTTCCGTTTGTGCTGATCGACACTTGAGGACCGCTTGCGAAACAAGATTGACTATCCCACATCTTGAAAATTGGTTTAAATTATACTCAAAGCGAGGATAGTTATGGGAATCTTGTCTAAGGCAGAGGAAGAAAAGATAGAGGTTTTATCCAAAACTCTCATCGACCAAACCAAAGCCAAGGTCGTAGTTCCACCCCTGGAAAATGCTCCGGGATTCTGGTTTGGAGCGGGAAACATGATCGAGTGGTCGGACGGCACGTTCTATCTCTGCGGCCGCTACCGAAACTCAGGCGATTCCCGCACCGGGCTCCAGGCCGGCGTCCGGGGGGCGGAGCTGGCCGTGTTTCGCTCAAAGGACCGGGCAAAAAGCTTGGAGAAAATCCTCTCTTTCTCCAAGAAGGACCTGAGCTACGGTGACAGGGAAGTGCTCTCCATAGAGCGCTGCTGGCTGCTGCCCATGTGCTCCGGCGTGGAGCTGTACGTGTCCACGGAAAAAACCGGGCTCCCCTATCCGAAGGGATACGAGGACTTCCAAAAAACGGGTACCGGCCTCTGGAGCATCGACCGTATCAATGCTCCATCGATCGAAGCGATCGATCCCTCCTCGATTCAGCCCCTGTTGGCGGGAACGGACCCTCAGTACTGCCATTTCAAGGATCCCGTGGCCTACAA
>JAGLQP010000094.1 GCA_023136785.1 Spirochaetales bacterium | reverse complement strand
TTGTTCACATGAAGAGAAAAATTGACTCCAACCGAACTTTCCGTAATGGTAATCTCCTGAGTGGAGGGCAGGGGAGCCTCGGATCCGGGAAAGCAGGAGAACAGCGTCAAACAGGTTGCAGCAAGGGTAAGGACCACGGCGATCCTGATGCAGTGATGCTTCAAACTCTATAACCTTGACCTTTCCTAAGACTCGACCGTATACTAACCCATTATAGCAGCAGTGTAATTCAGCGGTCCAGCGCCGGCTGTCACTGCGATGCGATTTCGAGCAGACAATCCTCCAGAGTGCTCAAGATAAAGAGGTAAGCCATGAGAACGGCGGTTGTTTTTTTTGCCACGAACGCCAGGGATCGAATATTGAATATTACCCGGTCCCTTGCCAGAGGAATCGAGTCACAGGGCCATCAGGTGGACATCATCGATGGGAATCACGATGTAAACGCCAAGTTGACCATGTATCAGTATATTGCTTTGGGTACCGAGCCACTGTCGAACTTCAGCGGCAAGGTCCCTGACAAGGTCGGTCATTACTTGAACTCCTCAGGGATGGTGGCCGGTAAGAGATGTTTCGCCTTCGTTACCAAGAATGTATTTGGTGCGGCAAAAGCCCTCACCCGGCTGATGAAGAGCATGGAAAAGGAGGGAATGTTTCTGAAGTATTCCACTATCCTCAACAGCCCTCAGGAAGCCGAGGAAATCGGCAAACACTTACACATAAAGTAACTTCGGGTCATTCCTTCCAGGGAAAGATCATCCCCTTCAGCGTTCTCTTTCCAACCCGCTCCCGATCATTGGTCAGGAGAGCGTCCCAGGGAATATTCCGGCGGGCGTCCGGGTGTTCCTCCAGGTGATCATACTTATACAGCCGAAGCTTTAGAGCCACATTCCACCAGAGAAATATCGAGGTTATCCCGGGCAGCAGGAAAGCTGTGAAGGCGGAGATCGCGAAGGTAATCAGCGCACCGATGAACAAGCCGACGGTGAACAGCGGGTTGTCCAAGAGAAGGAGAAACATTTTCTTTATTATTTTTCTGAAGTTTTTGTCCAACCTAGCCTGAACAGAGAAGAAATACTGAAAGGCGAGAGCCCAAAAAATCAGCACCCAAAAGAGAAACGAGGAGGCAAGAGGTCCGACAAACGACTGGACTCCCCCATACACCCGAAAGGCGATCTGAAAAAGAATCACGAGAACCAGATTGATCAGGCCAAACAACAGGCTGGTGGGGTAGGTGGCCTTCAGAACCGGGAGGAAATCTTTGAACTCCGGTTTAGTGTAATCCACGATAGTCGCCGTCATTGTGCTGATTACGCCGGAATACACGAACAGAATGGCCATTCCAATGCCCAGTGCGATAAAAAAGAGTACGGGAATGTCGCGAAACAGCAGAGGAAAGTATATAATAACGGCGAAGCAAAGGATGAATCCCAGATTCAAGATCACGATATGTATCAGATTGTCCCACATGTCGAAGAAGGACTTTTTAATCAGAAATCCAAACATGCTTCAATCTATCACAAACTACGGGTATTCGGCAAGATAGTTGAGATATACCGACATATGTTTAGATGAATCCACCTTGACAATACTATCATCATCATGTATACTTCCTTGAAATAAGTAATTCATCACAGCCGATATGCGGCTCGGGGAGACGTCAATTCTTGAGCGTATGTGGAGAATTGCCACTCTCGAAGGTAAGAGCGGTCAGAGTTGGTAAACTACTACGAGGTTCTAGGTCTTGATCCCGCTTGTTCGACGGGCGAAATCAAGCGTTCTTTTCGAAAAAGGGCGAAAGAGCTACATCCTGACCTAAAGTACGCAAACCGCCAGTACTCCAATGAGAAAATGCGGAACTTGCTGGCCGCCTACAAGACGCTCAGCAATCCCCAAAAACGCAGTGCCTACGATCGTGCCTTTGCCATTCATTTTTCCAAGACGAAGTTCAACTATCGGGAGTATTTGCAGAGTCGACCCAACGATTTGATCTCCCAGTCAAAGCTCATCTTCTACAACCTTCTCAATTCGGAGGCCACCGAGGCTCTTCAACTGTACGATTCCCTGTCCCAATCCAGGTCTGACTTTTCTCTGGAACGCTGTTTGGGCAGAGAAGACTATATGGACTGCGTTTTTCTCATAGCTGAGGCTTTGGAGAAAAACGGTGAGTTCATCCGTGCCTGTGAATTGTACAAGCATCTGTGTCTTCTTGAGATGGAACAACCCTATTTCCACCACTTTCTCGACGAAATCATTGAACGGCTGCGGAGTATCACCTGCTTCAAAATGGTAACCATCCTGCCGCCGCAAACATCGATTGGTTTCATCAAGGAGCTCATCCGGTACAATTTTTCCCGCAAGGATAATGCCTTCTTCTGTAAAAAAATCGCCGAAATCTACTGCTCTTTGGGGCAGAGGGACCTCGCCTTGAGCTATCTCGACGAGGGACTCAAGCTCGATCAAAAATTACCCGGAGTGAAAAAGCTGAAAGAAAAGATCGGCTACACGGAAATACCCGTGGGTTGATGCTATACTTGACAGTGCATTCTAACGTGATTACTTTGGGTGGAATGAAACATATATTACTTCTATCAGCAGTTCTTCTTCTCGGTTCCCAGGTGGTGTTCGCGCAACTGATTGACAAACCCGTTGCCACGGTCAAACTCTCGAAATTCGAGGTCATTTCGGTAAAACAATTCCGGCAACAGCTCGAGGACCTCGAGGAGAGAACGAAAAACAAACTTTCCACCAATGACCGCAGGAAATTGCTGGATCTACTGATCAACGAGATGTTAATCACACAGGATGCGGCGATGGAAAACATCACCGTAACGCAGGGAGAAATAAGCTCTCGTATAGCCTTGGCCCGTCAGACCGGCGGTATGGGTTTGAATCTGAATCGAGAGCTAACCGAACAGGAATTCAAACAACTTCTTCGCCAGTCAGGCCTGACCTGGGAAGAATACGTGGAGCAGCTGGAGAAGGCCATATTGCAGCAGAAATACGTAATGCAGAAAAAAAAGGCCTTCTTCGACAAGATCGCCCCCCCCTCGGAATCAGAAATCGAAGATTTCTACGACGCCAATAAGACCGTGTTTGTAGCCCCGGACATGGTACGCTTCAAGCACATATACATCGATACCCGCAACCTCGCATCGGCGGATGAGAAGAACAAAGCCAGGACACGGGCTGAGGAGATATACCGAGAGCTGCAAAACGGTGCCTCCTTCGACGATCTGGTGGTGAAGTACTCCGATGACAAGAGCTCTCGTTACAGGGGTGGGGATTTTGGCTACCTGCGTAGGGATGATCAGGCCCGCAAACAGCTGCTCGGAAAGGAGTTTTTCGAAACTCCCTTCAAGCTGGACGTTGGCCAGTTCAGCAGGGTTCTCCAATCAAACATCGGTTTTCATATCATTCGAGTTACTGAGAAAATTCCTTTCCGGCTTCTCGCTCTGGACAATTCTATTCCGCCCCAGAACAGCAGCACCGTGCGGGATCAGATCAGTGCTCAGTTGCTGCAGCAGAAGCAGGCGGAGTACTACCAGCAGGCTCTACTCGATCTTCTGGATGAGTTGAAAAAGAAAGCGGAGATACGAATCTTCGAAGAAAACCTTTCCTGGTAATCCTCATCGAGCATGTCGAAATCATGGGCGCCAGAAGAAAAGGGCGAATTTTAGCATTTCAATCCCTGTTTTCCTTCGAGCTGTGTGAAACCGCCAAACAATCACAGATCAATGAGATCCTGGACTTCCCTTGGATGGATGCAAGAGGCATGAGTAAATTCAATCAGGAAAGTATCGATTTCGGCCGACTCATTGCCAGGGGCACAATAGAGAATCTTTCAGAGGTGGACAGAAATATTACGCCCCAGCTCGAGCACTGGGATTTTTCCAGACTCAACAAGGTTGATCAGGCCATACTTCGGATCAGTGTATACAGTCTACTCTTCCAAAAAGACATACCAGCTTCGGTTACAATAGACGAAGCCGTGGATATATCCAAAGACTTCGGTACGGACGAGTCGTACCGCTTCATCAACGGTGTATTGGACGGAATCCGTAAGAATCTAGAACGTTGAAAAAAACCTCACGGCTTTGGTTAGTTCTTCTCCTCATCCTGGTATTCATCGCCATCGGCGCTGGAATCATTTATTTTGTCCTCAACAGGAATACGCGGATCCGGGGCAAAGATGCCCAGGTCGAGGCACTGCTTGCGGATACGGACTACGAGATATCTCTCGGGTACTACGAGAAGGCCCTGGAGATCTTGGAACAGGCCCTTAGCCGGGCTCGAGGAGAGTACAGCACCCTTCGAATCCTCAAGCGAGTGTACATAATATCATACGATCTAAATGATTTTTTTATATTGAACAAGTTCGCCAAAACCGCATCCGGGAGTATCCCCGGCAGCGCGGATCTGGCCCGGATCTATCTATACTCGGCCATTCGCTCGCAAATCAGCGAGAAGGCTCTCAACATGCTGAAGAAGCAACGCGGGAGCCTGCAGTACCTGCAAGCCGAGGCCTATTTTCACGGAATTCTGAACACGCTGCCCGGCCAGGACCAGGACCCCGAGTTGAAGAAGATATTGTCTTTAGTCGCCCAACGAGACCCCTATCAGCTCCAACGTCTCGGGACAGAGCTCGACGATCCTAGAATCCACCTCGATGCAGCGCTTCTGTGGATGGAGGAGGGCGACCCGGAGAGCGCATTCGCCCTTGTCAACCGCCACGCAGAGAACCCACTTTTTCGAGAACCGAGCATCTACATTTCCTACGATGCCGGCCACGAGGAGATCTCCCTGGTACACCTGCAATCACTGAATAAGAGCGTGGATCGCGCAGACCTCCTGATCGTGGAAGCCGATCTGAATTTCCTTTTGGACAGAAAAGACGATGCGCTTCGCCTGTACCAGAATGCTATTGTCTCTCACCCCCGTTATGCCTGGACACCCTACCTCAATGTGGCTCTGATCGCGGAGCAAAATGGAGACAGCCAAACGGCGCATCACTTCAAAGAGAAGGCGTATCAGCTCTTTCCAGATGTCGGGGAAGTGGTTTTGTCTTATGCCCGAAGCCTGTCGGTGCTCGTTCCGCTCGCTGCTAACCGCCAACAGGCCATAGACGTAGTGCAGAACTATCTCCAGCAGATAGAGGAGGATTACGAAGCTCAAACACTTCTCCTCGATTTGAAGAACACCGCCGCATCTCCTGTTGTATACCAGGCAGCGCTGTGGAAACTGTACAACCAGCATCCGGAGAGCCGGATGCTCTGCGAGCAGCTGTTTTTGTATCTCTTGGAGTTCAACGACTTGTCCGGAGCGGATTCGGTGCTGCGGCACTACCAGCTGGCAACGACCAGAAACCAGGAGCCGTGGCTCCTGGACTACAGGGCAATTCTCGCAGCCGCCCGGAAAGACTATGGAGCGGCCATCGAGCTGCTCCAAGACAGGTTGGCCCGGGAGGAGAGTTGGCCGGCACGATTCAATCTGGGAATGCTCCTGGCAACAGCCAGGCAGCCTGAACAAGCCATCGAAGAGTTGATCGAAGCGGAGAACGTGCTCGCCTCTCAAGCTCGTATAGAGGAGGACCGACAAGAATACTTTAGATCCCGCATCCGTTCCCGAATCGGAGAACAGTATCTTTTCCTCGGAGATACCGCTGCCGCCCGAAGAGAGTGTGAGTATGCGATCGATTTGGACATCAGCAACTTCCACGCCCATCGGATTTTAAGAATCCTTGAAGGGGAGTAAGAAACGTGGTAGTGTTCGAGGAAGTAGGTGCGTCAATTTGAGCAAGGAGCGATAATGGCCACACGAAACGATATTCCGAACAACAGCGTCATCGGAGAGAACTCTGTCTTCGAGGGTCGATTCTACGTAAGCGGATCGATCCTCATCGAAGGCAAGTTCGACGGCGAAATCAAAACGGAGGATCACCTGACCGTCGGTCCAACCGGCAAGGTCAAAACAGATATCTATGCCAGGAAAGTAACAGTCGCAGGCACGCTGATCGGGAACATAACGGCCTCGGACGAGGTCGATCTTCTGGAGAACGGCAAAGTCCTCGGAAACATCAACACCCCCAAGCTGAATGTTGAGAGTGGTGTGCTCATCCAGGGGATGGTCACCATAACCGGCGGCCAGTCCGAAAACGTCACACAAGTGATCCGCCAGTCCTTCGGCGAAGAGGTGGAAAGCCTGATATCCGCCACCGAAAGAGCCGTGAAGAAGGAAAAACCGAAAGAGCCGAAACCCGAACCCGAATAAATGATCAAACTCAAAAACGACGCCGAGATTGGGAGGATCCGGGAGGCTGGTTTTGTCCTCTCCGAAACCCTCGAGAAACTTAAAAGCATGATCGGCGAGGGTATCACCACGGGCCAGTTGGACAACTTCGCTCGCGACTACATTCGAAGCCTCGGAGCGGAGCCGGCCTTCCTGGGATATATGAATTTTCCCGCTTCTCTCTGTATTTCCTTGAACGAAGAGGTGATTCACGGAATCCCCGGGAAAAGACGGTTGAAAAGGGGAGACATGGTCAGCCTCGACTTGGGTGTGAACCTTAGGGGGTATTTTTCCGACGCCGCGGTCACCCTGCCGGTGGGGAAAGTAACGCCGGAACGGGAAAAGCTGATCAGGATTGCCGGGGAATGCCTGGAATTGGGAATTGAACAGGCGGTGTGCGGCAATCGGATCAATCACATATCCGAAGCGATCTACAATCATGCCAGGTCGAATGGTTTTGACGTAGTCCGGCAGTACTGCGGTCATGGAGTAGGTTTCGCCCAACACGAAGAACCTCAGATTCCCAATTATGTGTCCCGCGGTCCGAATCCCAGGCTCAAACCGGGTATGATCATCGCTTTAGAGCCAATGATCAACAGGGGAACCTGGGAGGTACAGCTTCTCGAAGACAACTGGACTGTTGTCACGGCGGATCGCAGCGATTCCGCCCATTTCGAGCACACCCTAGCGATCCACAAAGATCACACAGAGATTTTGACCCTCCATCATTCACTGGAACGAGTGTGAGAAATGATTAAAAATTTCCTTTCATACCGTACGGTTCGTAACAATGCCATCAAACTGGCCTATGCGATCTACAAATCCGGTTTCATCCCTGA
>JAGLQP010000093.1 GCA_023136785.1 Spirochaetales bacterium | reverse complement strand
AGCACCGTGGTCGTATTCGGCAGAGTGATCAATGTCGCTACGGCGGAGGTGGAGTCTGTGGCCCAGGTGATCCTACCCAAGGACGCGGATGTCATCAGGTTGCTGATCTAGGAGGGATACAGTGAGGATTTATCGTGTGATGAGAACGGCGAGTGTCATTTCTTTGTTTACAACGGGTCGATTTTCAGCAACAGAATCGATTTCCGCAGCACCGGAATTGCCATCAGGGAGGGAAGGTTCCATCACCTTTGCATTCAGGCCTAGATACGTGTAGAGGTTTCTAATCTGACCTACGGCTCTTGTTCAGCACGTGAATTCGGGTATACTCCTGTGGTACGCTCCCACCACCCGCAGCGGGAGTAATTCTCGTGATCGGAGATAGAGGCACCATGCTGATAAAGACAGGATTTGACAACGAATGCTATCTGCAGGAACAGACCGCTGCGATTCTGGAACGTGTTCAGCGGTTCAACAACAAACTATACCTGGAGTTCGGCGGAAAACTCATATACGACTACCACGCCTCACGGGTGCTGCCTGGATTCGATCCCAATGTCAAAATGCGGTTGCTCCAGAAACTCAAGGACAACTCCGAGGTGCTGCTGTGCATCTATGCGGGGGATATCGAGCGCAAGAGGATGAGGGGGGATTTCGGCATCACCTACGATGCTGACGCCCTGAAGTTGATTGACGATCTCGATGAGTGGGGAATCAGCGTGCAGGCCGTTGTGATCACGCGCTTCGACGGACAACCCGCTGCCCGGCTGTTCAAAAACAAACTCGAAAGGAGGGGTATCCGGGTCCACACGCACCGATTCACCAAGGGCTACCCAACCGACGTGGAGACGATTGTCAGCGAGGAGGGCTACGGTGCCAACGAATACGTGCAAACGGACCAACCAATCGTTGTCATCACCGGTCCAGGTGCCAACAGCGGAAAGCTGGCCACCTGCCTGTCCCAGCTCTATCACGAGCACAGCCGGGGCATCCAGGCGGGTTATGCCAAGTTCGAGACCTTTCCCATCTGGAATCTGCCTCTCCGGCACCCGGTCAACGTAGCCTATGAGGCGGCTACGGCCGACATCGGTGATTACAATATGGTGGATTCCTTCCATTTGGAGGCCTACAACGAAAAGGCGGTTAACTACAATCGGGACATCGAGGTTTTCCCGGTCATCCGGAGAATTCTGGAACGTATTGCCGGGCAGAGCCTCGCTTATCAGTCGCCCACCGATATGGGGGTCAACCGCGCCGGCTACGGCATCGTCGATGACGAGGCGGTTCGAGAGGCCGCCGCACAGGAGGTGATTCGCCGCTACTTCCGCTACTCCTGCGAGTATGTTATGGGACTGGCGGACCGGCGTACTGTGGAGCGCGTGGAGCTGCTGATGAAGGATCTCAACGTCGGTATCGAGGACAGAAAGATTGTCTCTGCGGCACTTGAAGCGGCCCGGGAGGGAGAGGCTCAGGGCAAGGGTGTTCACGGCGTTTACTGCGGGGGCGCGGTCGAGCTCAAGGACGGAACGATCGTAACCGGCAAGAACTCTCCCCTCATGCACGCGGCGGCGAGTCTGGTACTGAACGCGGCCAAACACCTGGCGGGCATACCGGACACGATCCATCTGCTTCCGCCGAACATTACCGAATCTCTGGGACATTTCAAGAAAGACATCCTCTGCGGCAAAGAGACCAGCCTTGACCTGGAGGAGACGCTCATCGCGTTGAGCATCAGTGGGGCAATTTCACCCTCCGCCCAGGCGGCGGTGGAACAGTTGACAAACCTGAGGGGCTGCGAAGTACACGTCACCCACATCCCTACGCCTGGGGATGAGGCAGGGCTGCGGAAACTGGGCGTCAACCTGACCAGCGGTCCCAACTTTGCCAGCAAAAACCTTTTTTCCGGCTAGCGGGGGGTGTAACCTGGCCCGTTACGCTTATTACGTTCCTCGACTCCAATTCCCGGTACCTGTTGCTGAACCAACATTTTTCTGGTTTCGTTCCCAACCTTTTCTGGCCTGCACACCGGCCTAGCAAGATCTTGCCATATCCATCGACGCGTACAGATAGCAAACAATGATATAAACAGTATACCCGTCGGTATAGGCCGGGCGCCCCGCCGTACTCTTCTCGAACACGAGGGGTGTGGCAGCGGATGGAGTTCTGCATAAGCCTTGCTCCTAAGGGCTGGAAGGAGAAAAATCTCGATAATCCTACCGATGCACAACAGGGACCGGCTGAAATGCCTGAATGCGGGGGAGAGAAAAAGGAAGAGAGATCTACCTGGGCCCGGTGGATAAAAAAAGTTTATGGCACTGATCCGCTCATCTGTCCCCGCCTGAGCTTCGGAGGGGTACGGCCATCCGATGAAAATGTTAGCCATAGTCATGGACCCCGGTGGACAGAGAAGATACTTAAGGCTTTTTAGTCAAGATTGGTCGCCGGATGGCCGTACTCCCGCTCGGACAGCTTTTCTTCCAGAGCGGCAACAAGTTCAAGAGTATTCCTCTCGCCGGGTCATGCCGGCGCTACATCTGCGGGAAGCAGCTGATTAGCTGATCGGTGACTTGGACGGACGTGGTTCCGCACCGTATAATGGCGCTATGGAACTCAAAGAGATACAGAAGAAGATCGATACGCTCCTCTCTCTGAAAAGCGGGCAGTTGTACCAGAGCGACTTCCTCCTGAGCTGGGACAAGAGGGAAGATGAGATCCGGGCGGTTCTCACCGTCGCGGAGATCCTGCAGATGATGCGGGAACAGAATATCTCGCCCAGAATCTTTGATTCCGGACTGGCCGTGGCGATCTTTCGGGATAAGTCGACCCGGACCCGCTTCAGCTTTCTGAGTGCGGCCAACCTGCTCGGTCTGGCCGCCCAGGACCTGGACGAAACCAAGACCCAGATCGCTCACGGCGAAACCGTTCGGGAAACCGCCAACATGATCTCTTTCCTCACAGAGATCATCGGAATCCGGGACGACATGTATCTCGGCTACGGCAACACCTACATGAAGGAGGTCTCCGAAGCGGTTCGGGAGGGGCACCGAGAAGGGGCGTTGCCACGGATCCCCACTTTAGTCAACCTGCAGTGCGACATCGACCATCCCACCCAGTCTCTGTCGGATCTCCTGCACCTGAGCCGGCACTTCGGAAGCCTCGAAGCCCTGAAGGGAAAAAAGATCGCCATGACCTGGGCCTACTCCCCCTCCTACGGAAAACCCCTTTCCGTACCCCAGGGAGTGATCGCTCTGATGAGCCGATTCGGAATGAAGGTGAGCCTGGCCTACCCCGAAGGGTATTCCCTGATTCCGGAGGTCGAAGATCTGGCCGAAAAGAACAGCCAGGCCTCCGGAGGAGCCTTTCACAAGACCCACTCCATGGCGGAGGCCTTCGCCGATGCGGATATCGTCTATCCCAAGAGCTGGGCTCCTTACGACCTGATGCAGCGCCGCACCGAACTGTTGAAGGCCGGCGACTCCCGGCACCTCGATGAACTGGAAACCGAGTGCCTGGAGCTGAACAAGAGATACATCGATTGGGTGTGCAATGAAGAGCTGATGGAACGAACCAAAGACGCCCTGTACCTGCACTGCCTGCCGGCGGACATCTCCGGGGTGAGCTGCGAACATGGCGAGGTGGCCGGGTCGGTGTTCGAGCGCTTCCGCCTGGCCACCTACCGGCAGGCAGGCAACAAGCCCTACATCATCGCGGCGATGATGTTCCTGAGCAAGGTCAAGAAACCCACCGAAGTTCTCTCAGATCTTCTGCAGGGCAAACCCGCCCGGGCATCCTGAAAGGGAAAGCCCGCCGATTTCTTGCCGCTTCTGCTGATCCAGCCGCCGCCTGTGATGAAACTGCCGCAGGCCGCCCTCGGAGAATTATTTACCAAGCGAGAGCGGTTTGATAAGATGACCGGACACTGAAGCTTGGTAAAGGAGATACGTAATGAACGTTCCATCGGGAGCTGAAGAGGTTCTCTGGGACCTCGGCGATCTGTATAGCGGCGGCAGCGACCCCCAGTTGGAGAAGGATCTGTCCGAGTCGACGAAACGCGCCGAGAGCTTCGCCTCCAGCTATCGAGGCCGGATCGCCGCCCTCGGTGCGCCCGAATTGGCCCGGCTTCTTCAGGAATACGAGCAGATCCTCGAACTGTCGGGGAAGACGGGAACCTTTGCCTACCTGCACTGGTCCACCAACACGGAAGATCCCGCCAGGGGTGCCCTGCTGCAACGCCTTCAGGAACATACATCCCAGCTCCAACAGCAACTCCTGTTCTTCGAGCTGGAATGGGCCCATGTTAAGGATAAACGGGCTCAAGAGGTAATGATTGATCCGGCTCTGGCCCACTACCGCTTCTGGTTGACTCTAGCCCGCCGCTATCGCCCCCACCTGCGCTCCGAAGCGGAGGAAAAAATTCTGGCGGAGAAGGCTGTGACCGGCCGAAACGCCTGGATACGCTTCTTCGAGGAGGTCCACAGCGGAGCCCGTTACACCCTGGAAGGGGAGGAGCTGCCTCAGCAGTCGGTTCTGACCAAGCTCTACGAGCCGGACCGCACTCAGAGGCAACGCGCGGTCGAAGCCTTTACGGCGGGACTGCAGAATATGAGGCGGGTCAACACCTACGTGTTCAACAACCTCCTTGCCGACAAAGCTTCCGACGACAGGCTGCGAAGCTATCCAACCTGGATCAGCGCCCGGAATCTGGCCAACCAGATCGACGATTCGACGGTTGACGCTTTGGTACAAGCCGTGAGGGGTCGCTACGGAATCGTAGCCCGATACTACACTCTGAAGAAGAAACTTCTCAGGTTAGAGGAGCTGTTCGATTACGACCGCTACGCGCCCCTGCCCACCGCTAATCGTCGCTACCAGTGGCAGGAAGCAAAACAGATGGTACTGGAAGCGTACAGCGGCTTCCATCCGGAAATGGGTGAGATTGCCGTGTCATTCTTCAAGAAAAACTGGATCGACGCGGCGGTTCTCCCGGGCAAACGGGGCGGAGCCTACAGCCACGGGGCGGTCCCGTCCGTACACCCCTATATCTTCATGAACTTCGAAGGAACCCCCCGACACGTGATGACCCTGGCCCATGAAATGGGACACGGGGTGCATCAATACCTGTCCCGGGAACAGGGGATCCTCTCAGCCGACACTCCTCTTACAACCGCGGAGACCGCCTCGGTGTTCGGAGAGATGCTGGTATTCCAGAAGCTGATGGCTGTGGAGAAAGACCCGCAGGTCCGATTGTCCATGCTGGTTCAGAAAATTGAAGATACCTTTGCCACGGTTTTCCGTCAGGCCGCGATGAACCGTTTTGAAGAGGCCATCCACACCGCCCGTCGCAGCGAGGGAGAGCTGACCACGGATCGCTTCAATGAACTGTGGATGAAGACACAGAAAGAGATGTTCGACGGAAGCGTTACCCTCACCGACGATTACAGTATCTGGTGGAGCTACATCCCCCACTTCATCCACTCACCGGGCTACGTCTATGCCTACGCTTTCGGAGAGCTGCTCGTACTGGCCCTGTACGCCCGTTATCAGGAGAGCGCAACGAGCTTCCCCCCCGCCTACCGCGACCTGCTCGCCGGCGGCGGCTCCAACTGGCCGGAAGAGCTGGTTCGACCCCTCGGGGTTGACCTGAAAGACCCGAGCTTTTGGGACAAGGGCTTGGGCATGATCGAGGAGTTCGTGGAGCAGGCTGAAGGCATGGCGAAAGTATGAGCCCGCAAGAAACCCGTGACCTATCTGTTGGGTGTCGACTTGATCAGACAACGCGAGGTATATCCAATCAGGTCACTCCGTCCAGCCATGACGAGCGCCTGGGAGACGAGTCTGCGGTTCCTCGGATCCCGAAATTGAATGAGGGCCCTCTGCATGGCCTTTTCCTGCTGGCTTCTGGCCACGTAGACCGCTTTCATCGTACGCGGGTCAAGTCCGGTCCAATACATGCAGGTGGAAAGGGTGCCGGGAGTGGGGTAGAAGTCTTGAACCTGTTCAGGAATGAACCCGGTATCTCTGAGGTATTCGGCCAGCTCCACAGCCGCCCGAAGATCCGCACCGGGATGGCTGGAAATGAAGTAGGGCACCAGATACTGGCGCTTTCCCAACTCGCGGTTGATCTCCTCATACCTCTTTTTGAACCGCTCGAAAACCTCGATCCCGGGCTTGCCCATCAAATCGAGGACACGGGTGGAAACGTGCTCTGGAGCCACCTTGAGCTGTCCGCTTATATGATGTTCGCAGAGCTCCCTGAAAAAGCTCTGATCCGGGTCGGCCAACAGGTAGTCGAAGCGGACCCCTGACCGGACAAACACCTTCTTGACTCTTCGCACCTGACGAAGTCTTCTCAGTAAAACAAGATAATCCTGGTGACTGACTTCCAGATTTCGACAGGGCGCCGGGAAAAGACACTGCCTGTTCCTGCAGCTGCCCCTCTGTAGTTGATCGTTGCAGGCGGGCATACGGAAGTTGGCCGTCGGGCCGCCCACGTCGTGTATATAGCCCTTGAAACCGGGAAGCCGGGTCAACCCTTCCGCTTCTCTGAGAAGGGAGGCATGGCTTCGGGCCTGAACAATTCTCCCTTGGTGAAAACCCAGACTGCAGAAGCTGCAGCCGCCGAAACAACCCCGGGAGCTAACCAGGCTGAAGCGCACCTCCTCGATGGCTTTGACTCCCCCGTCAGACAGGTACATGGGATGAACATCCCGTGTATAGGGAAGCTCGTAAAGGGCATCCAGCTCGGACTGGCTCAAGGGCCGGCCTGGGGGATTCTGTACAAGGTAGCCGTCGCCGCTGGGCTCGACACAAATCTTGGCGGTAATGGGATCACAGTTCTCACTCTGAAGACGAAAACTCACTGCAAAGGCTCGGTTGTCTGTGCGCACCTCTTCGAACCCCGGAAGGGGGGTATAGCTGTCCAAGGCCTCTAGATTGGAACGCCTGAAGACCGTGCCGGGAACGGTGGTTATCTCCCCCACTGGGGTTCCCTCAGCCAACATTTCAGCGATCTCGAGAATGGCGAGCTCTCCCATGCCGTAGACCAGAAGATCCGCTTTGGCATCCAACAGCACGGATCGGCGCACACTATCGGACCAGTAATCGTAGTGAGAAAGTCGCCGCAAGGATGCCTCCAGGCCGCCGAGAATCACGGGAACATTCTTGTAGGCCTGTTTTGCACAAACGGTGTACACGATGGTTGCCCGATCCGGACGCAGACCCGGGCGAGCGCCGGGGGAGTAGTCGTCCCGGCG
>JAGLQP010000092.1 GCA_023136785.1 Spirochaetales bacterium | reverse complement strand
GGCATCAAGGTAGCATGAAAGACAGGTGTGCCGGTGCAGGCGATGCAGTCGGCGCGGTCCGTTCGCAAGATTAGAAGGAGTCCGTACAGCATGCAATATCGAAAATTCGGGCGACTCGACTGGGATGTGTCGATTCTCGGATTCGGGGCCATGCGCCTGCCTGCCCGTGGTGATGAAAAGAATATCGACGAGAAGGAAGCAACCCGGATGGTACACTATGCCATCGATCAGGGGGTGAACTATGTCGATACGGCCTACCCCTATCATGGCGGCGAAAGCGAGAAGTTCCTTGGCAGAGCGCTTGGCCGCGGCTACCGCGATAAAGTCAAGCTGGCTACGAAGATGCCGAGTTGGCTTGTCAGCAGCCCGGATGACTTTGATACAATATTCCATGAGCAGCTGAAGAGGCTGAAGACAGAGCATATCGAGTTTTACCTGCTTCACAGTCTCAACAAGGATTATTGGCCCAAGATGAGGGATTTCGGTGCTATCGAATGGGGACAGAGGGCGATTGAGGCAGGTAAGATCGGGCAGCTCGGTTTCTCTTTTCACGACAGCTTCGATTTGTTCAAAGAGATCATCGACGCCTGGGACTGGCCTTTCTGCCAAATACAGTACAACTATATGGATGTACGAAACCAGGCGGGAACCAAAGGGTTGAGGTACGCAGCCTCGAAGGGTATGGCGGTTGTTGTGATGGAGCCTATCTTAGGAGGAAAGCTGGTGAATCCTCCTGCGCCGATCCAGAAGATCTGGGATCGGGCGGAAGGCAGCCGAGGTGCCGCAGACTGGGCCCTCCAGTGGGTGTGGAATCAACCGGAAGTAACGGTCGTGTTGAGTGGGATGAGCGCTTTCCAGCACGTGGTTGAAAATATCAAAAGCGCAGAGACTGCGGGAGTAGGAACTCTGAGCCGGGAGGACCAGGAGTTGGTACGGGAGGTACGCCGCCGCTATAAGAAGCTCTCTCCTATTCCCTGTACCCAGTGCGGGTACTGCATGCCCTGTCCGCACGGAGTGGATATACCACGGAATTTTGAGGCATATAACGAAGGAAGGATGTACAGCCGCCCGGATCTGGCCCGCCGGGAGTTCGGATTCATTCCTGAAAAAGCCCGCTCCTCCGCCTGCACCCAGTGCCGGGAGTGTGAGCCCAAGTGCCCCCAGAGCATTATCATCAGCGAATGGATGCCCAAAGTAACCGAGGTCTTGGCGCAAGGCAGACCGTATCCCGGGTAGATCGAACTCTACCGCAGGCTGCTCGATCTGTAGACGAACCAAAAGATCGGCAGCATGAGAGTTTGCTCACTCGTGCGGGGGCCCCTTCCCCGCACAAGCTCACTGTCCCGGATTTCTGCTTCGCAGCTCGAAGATCCGAAGCGATCCATCCGGAACAATGGGGGTATCAACGATCTCAAAATCGGGAAAGGAGCTGCGGAAATCATCGAGTGCTTGAGAACGGATCTTTTCCATCGGCATCGTCGGAGCCAGCACATGGTACAGCTGGTTCAGGATCTCCCGTTCCGGTTCCACGAGTCCCGCAACAAACACCTGTTCTCCCCGCCGAAGCTGAGCGAGCATTCGTTTGGCGTAGCGTTGGGCATCCGCCTGCTCCATCACCAGACCAAACACCCTGTTGATCTTCACATCCCGACGCTGCCCCTTGATTTCCTGGTAGTAGAACTCGAGGGGATAGACTGCTTTGCTTTCATCGTCCCAGTAGGTCGCCCCCTGGGGAAGCGTTTTGAGCACGCCCTCGGCGAATGCAACGACCTCGGTGTAGTTGCGTTTAATAGGATTAAAGATGTATTCGGCAGGGTCCCAGATGCCGCCGGTGCGTTCGGCTTCCGAATAAAGGGCGATGTAGCGGTCTACGGATTTTTCGCGATTCGGCCAGCGAGAAAAACTTGGATACAGCACCACAGGAACGAGAAAGGTGAGAAAGATCAGCCAGCGCAGATTTGGGAACCGGTTGTTGCGCAGGAATCCGTCGATACCTGCAACCAATGGGATGCCGAGCATCACATAAACGGGAAGTGCAAAAGCATACATATCCCAGATGAAATAGTTCGCCGACCAGACAATTTGAGCGGCAATTCCGACAAGAAAGAAGACGATTACTCCGCGGTATGCGGAACGCTTCCACAAGCGCGGAAACCCGGCAACGATGAAGATCATGGCTGCCGAGGGATAGTTGAGAACGATGAGAAAGAGGTAGTTCCCGCGCCAGAACAACTTTTTCTGTAAAGACAGCCCGGTGGTGAACATTGATTTCAGGAAATGCCCTCCCGTGGCGAAGTGCAAGGATTCGCCAAGGCTCTTTGCAGCCAGAAGCGCGGTACTTTCGGTTGCACCCGATGCCATGCTCCTGTAGACCCCATACCACTGAAGGATGAACAGAGTAGCGAATATGGATGCCCCGGCCAGGTAACAGGCGATCAGGGCGGCAACCTGCCGGGCCTTGAGACGGAACTCTCTGACGGCAAAGGGCAGAAGTACGGCGAGAAAAGCGAAAACGTAGAGACCCATGAGAACATGATTGCTGATTCCCAAGCCCCCGAAGAAGAAGGCCAGGTACAGTCCCCGGGGATTTGCCCGGCGGTAGGAGCGGAATGCGAAGTACAGGAACAGTGCGATCAGGGTCGTATTCAGGGTGTAGACTTCAATCGTGGTTGAGTGCCACCACAACGACAGGGATACAGCCAGAGCGACCGAAGAAAGGGCCGAAGCCAGGGGGTTTCCGGTAAGCTCCACTCCGGTCTGGTACATAAACAGCACGGTCAGACTCCCTAAAAAAGAGCACAGCAGGGTCAAGGAAAGATGAGGATCCATCCCGGGGAAGATGTGGAGCCAGGCATAGCCAAGAAGATTGAACAGGTTGTGGATATTGGCCCACACGCCAAGATTGAGATTCCGTGCCGAGCTGAGGATCAGCGTGGCATCGACCCATCCGGGATGACGAGCCGCGGTGCTCCAATAGAGAATGAACGAACCGACTAATATCGCAGCTGGAAGAACGAGCTTGCGTAGGCCTTCGGTCATCTTGGCAAGCTGAGGTGAGGCTTGGGTTTGCATATCTGGCTCCTTCTATCTTCGATTTTAGCGGTAGCTTCATGACCGGTGTGTTGGCTGAACACAAAGCGCTTGTCCAGCTCGTATTTCAACGAATACCCCAAGGCGAGCCCAACTGCAGCGCCCAGATACCTGGCAGCGGTGAAATCAAACAGAGCATTAAAACTCAGTTCCACGGCCCAGAACACCGCGGTGGCGAAACCGCTCATCATAAGGTAGAGAAGGACTTTGAGCGCTTCGTCACTCCGGGAAGGTGGTCGGTAGAAGAAAATGAAGCGTTTGTCGAGCAGGTACTTGACGATCAGCCCCGCTGTCGTGCCGGAGAGGATCGCGATGTAGAGGGACAGCGGTCCCCGTGCGATCTGGCCGACCCCCCGCTGAACGGCGATGTTGATGCCCGTGGCCAGGCCGGCGAACAGGGCGTATTTAACGGTGACTGACAGGTGTTTCATATTCGACCTCCTGAAAGCATCGTGAACCCGAGAAGCGAGAAGATGGTGAACACCCAAAGGGCGACATCCACGATCATGGCTCTGTCCTTCAGCAAAACCTCGGCGGGATCACCGCCGTTGTTTTGCTTGTAGATCAGGAACAGATAGCGGAACACCCCGAAGACCACGAAAGGGATGGTGACGATGAACTTGTCACCGCCGAGGGAGATCATGGCTTTCGATGTCACCACGTACAGAGAGTAGGTAATGATGGTGAGGGAGGCGGAAACGATGATCAGACAGTTGAGCAGGTCTACGGAATAGTCCTGAAACACAACCCGGTGCTGGGTGGATCCGGCGGTAACCAGCATCTCTTTCCGCCGTTTTCCGAAGCCCAGAAACAGGGAGAGGAAGAATGTGGTGAGCAGCATCCAGCGGGACAGCTCTACGTTGATTGCCACGGTTCCGGCCATCACCCTCAGCAGGAATCCGCCGGCGATCACCATCACATCGATGAAAGTTTGGTTCTTGAGAAAAAGGCTGTAGGCGACGTTCATGCCGATATAGGCGAGGATTACCGCAACTGCGGCCAGCCCTAAGGCAGAGGAGATTCCCAGAGTGGATAAGAAGAGTACCGCCGCCAGAACAAGAGCGCTTTTTACAGGCACGGCCCCACAGGCAATCGGCCGGTATTTCTTTTTCGGGTGCCGGCGGTCCCTGTCCCTGTCCACCACGTCGTTGAAGATATACACCACTGAGGCGGCCAGGCAGAAGGCTGCGCACATCAGCAGGGTTCGGCCGATGTAGCTTGGCTTGTAGAAGTTAAGGGAGAAGATCAGCGGTGCAAAGATAAATACATTCTTAACCCAGTGTTTGATTCGAATCAGACGAACATAGTCTTGTATCATTTCCATTCCCCTTAAAAGAAAGCCTTGACTACTTCCAAGAAACCGTGGCTCCAGGGCTTCCTGTGGCTGACCCCAGCTGCCTTGCCGATTCTGTCACAGTTCTCGACGTACCAGCGATAGTTGCGGAGAAGTGCGTCAATGTTGGAGTGGCAGGGCTGAAATCCAAGCTCCCTCCAGGCTTTGTCAATGGAGACTGCGGAATCTTTTCCCGCCGTTTCATAGATCCACTGATAGAGAGGTGACAGATGCAGTAGCTCAAGGACTCTCAGCGCAGCCACGGCGATCCAGCGGGGAAAGGGTACGATCCGCTTTCCATGGCAGGCTTTGTCGAGCACTGCCTGAAAGTCCTCTTTCAGTGTGGTGAAGACCCGGGCGCCGATGTTGAAGGTGTCGTTGACCCGGTCCGCAGACAGGGTGGCGCACAGGGTTATGGCCTGGCAGAGATCCTCGACATCGAGAAGCTGGTAGCGGTTCGTGCCGCTGCCCACAACGGGAAAGCTCCTTCCCTCCCTGGCCCAGCTGTAGAGAAGCTCAAAGGCGCCGAGGCGCTCGGGTCCGATGAAGCTCTTCGGACGAATTACGGGGATGCACATCCCCTGGTTACGGAACTCTTCGCAAAGGTGCTCTGCATCGATCTTGGCCTGTCCGTAGGAACCGACCCCGACCAGGGGATCCGTTTCTTCGATCGGGCAGTGGTCGGGGACTCCGTACACCGCGGTTGAAGAAATGTAGATGAAACGATCGACCTGGTGTTTGTAAGCCGCCTCGAGCAGGTTCCTCGTGCCTTCGACCTCGGTAGATCGAATGTCCTCTTCCGAGTACAGGGGCAGGGCTGCCGCTGCGTGAATCAGCCAATCGGTTCCCGGGATGATCTTCCGTACAACCCCGGGATCGCGAATGTCCCCGTTGACCACCCGAATCTTGTCCTTTTCCGGATAGTCGAATTCGGCGATATCGAGTGAGGTGATCGAAGTGAAGCCCCGATCCAGAAGGCAGCGGATCAGATTGATCCCCAGAAATCCTGCCCCGCCGGTGATCAAAATCTTGATGTCTTGTTTCTTCAAAGGTTCTTTCCGTTTCATGTATTTACTCCACATGTGTGGAATTGCAATTCCTGTGCCAAGATTCGGGAAAATGAGATTTTGTAATTCCTTATTATGAAAAGAATTGTGGAAAGCTGAATTATGCAGGGAATGTAGATGGGGATTAACCTTGATGTGTACCCGCCAACCGAGGAAGTCTTTATTTCTTTATGGAATAGAGGCTTATATAGGCCGGTATTTGACTACATCGATAGACGATAGTTGATGCCTGTTGTGATGATCCATTTACATCTATTTACAGAACAAGCACCGCCCTTATAGCTGAGGGGCGGCAACATTTAAGGCAGGAGTTCGAGGAGCAGCTTGCTGAGGATCAGCTGACCCCGGCCGTTGAGATGCAGACCGTCCGGCTCCAGCACGTCCGCACTTTGCTCCCGGACGGCTCGAGCCAGATCGGCAACCTGGTAGCCCTTTGCTTTCGCCCAGTCCCGGATGAAGTCATTGACCTGCCCGACATGCTTATCCGTGTAGAGGTAGTTGCCGTCTGGGAAGTAACTCTGCAGGGGCACGTTATCCGCCGGTGGGATGGTGACCTGGATGAGTGTCTTCCCTTTCTCTATAAGGGTTTCGCTGATGAAGCGGATGTTCCTCATGTACTCATCGAGACTCAAGACCGAAATCCGCATCTCGTCATCCAACTGCAGGCTGTCGTTGGTACCGATGAACAGCACCGCCCAATGGAAATCCCGGTTCAACACCGTGGAGTAGAATCTCTTGATCAGGTCCGTCGTGGTGTCCCCGGAGACAGCCGAATCGAGGATCCGTCGGGTCGGATCATCCTGCCAGTAGCGGTTCAGGATCTTTACGTAGCTCTCCCGATCGCTGGTAATCGAGTCACCGATTGCCAGGATCGATACGGGTGGATCTGCCGGCGCGTTCTTCGCCGACGGCAGGCGGCCAGCCAGCTCTGCGATATTCCGCTGGAAGCTCTCGTCCACTTTCGCAAGCTCCGCCAGAGATACCCCGTAGACACGGGCGATGGACTGTAGATCGTCATCCTCGATCAGAAGCCCTGAGAGCTTGTACAGGTTGAACTTGTGAACGAACTCCAACGGATGCTGCAGTTGTTCCATGCTTGCACCTCCCCTGGGGTATATTCAGACTGCAAAGTCCAGACGTGGGCTTTTCGACGTCAAGATTGCCTGCACTTCCGGCTCGTTCCAGAGGTCTGTGATCGCCCCACGTAGCTCAGCCAACAGAGCCGCCACATCCTCTTCGGCCCGGTCGTGGACCCCTTCGCTGACGATCACGACCTCTTCTGTGCCGGCTCCGACGACGGAGCGTCTGCTCTGCCTGAAGGTCCAGCGGCGGGCGTGAGCGTGGCCCGCTGCATCGGCGAAGATGATCTCCCCCGCTCCGGGATGCTCGATCTCTTCCTGGAAGGACAGGTACTCTTCTGATCCGGTTGCGGGACGCACTTCGATGAACTCGTCGACGTTCCGGAGATCGAATACAGCCACGGGCAGGGCGAAGGCAAGGGAGGCGGCATTGCACAGATCCACCAACGGGTGCACTTTGGGCAGATCGTCCTCCCGTTTGAACCGCCGAAGCAGCGCTTCAGAGGCGGAACGGTACTTGGTCGGCTTCAGACCCATCTGGGAGTATACCCGCCGCCAGGCCGCAACTTCCGGCATCTGCCCTTCCGATTGGCTGCCAAGACGTTCCCGGGCTCGGTTGTACCACGGATCTATGTAGTCCTGCCCGTCGGCATCGGTGTGGATCCCTTTGACCACGAGCAGCCCGGGTACAAGCTGAGGAAATCTCTGCCAGATCTCAGGCACGTGACTGAAGTACACGGTTTCCCTCTCTTT
>JAGLQP010000091.1 GCA_023136785.1 Spirochaetales bacterium | reverse complement strand
ACTGCAATACCTTTCGAGCGGCGGGTCCGTCGAGCAAAGGCTGCCCGCCGTTCCTTAAAACGTGTATCAGGTGACGGGTGCAATCGATGAAGCTTTCGTGCCACTCCACCCGCTCCACTGGGATGGTTGTGGTTATGCCGTCCCGGAACATCATCACTGCCGGCAAGTCGACGGTCTTGGCCGTACAGCGGTTCACAAACAGGATACCTTTCTCTCCGATCACCTCTATACGATCGTCATCTGTGTAGTACAGGGAGTCGATACGCATCTTTGGGGTGTGGGCAATATCCAAGACACCGTAGCGGCGGGGACTCTTGAACTGAAACATGATGGTTGCCGGAGCGTCGATGGTAAAGCCGGAGGCGTCGGGAGATCGATCGATCCAGGCACAAACCCGCTTGACCTCACCCATCAGATAGCGGGCCAATGAAAACAGATGGTAGCCGTGGTCGAATACCAGCTCGCCGCCTCCGCTGACCTTTTCGTTAAACCGCCAGGCCCAGGAACTCTCGGGAACCTGCCAGCCCGTCTCGTTCGTACCGCTGTTGACGTGCAGCCGTATCATCTGCGGCTCGCCGATCTCTCCCGCCTCTATCATTTCCTTGGCACGCACATAGGGAGGATAGAAAACGAAATTCTCATAAATCCTGAGCACGACGCCGGCCCTGTAGGCGGCTTCGATCATGCTATCCGTTTCGGCCACGTTCAAGGCGATGGGCTTTTGGACCGACACGTGCTTGCCGGCCCGACAGGCCTTCACGGTCATGTCCGCGTGAACGTGATGGGGAACAAGAAGCTCGATCAGATCGATCTCCCGATCGGATAGAACCTCTTCGTAGCTGGAATAGACCTTGTCCACTGCCCAGGCTTTCGCCTGTGAGAGGGCTCGTTTCTTGTCTATATCGTATACAGCGGTAATGCGAGCATCGTCACGGTTTCGATACCCCAGCTCATGAAGATCAGATATACGTCCACAACCGACAATTGCCACACGTACAGGGTTCATTCCAGCTCCTCATCCATAGCGGCGGCGGAGTTCCTTAACATTAACGTTAATGGTTTTTGATGGTAGGCAATCATGTCGGAGTTGTCAAGGGTGCACCGAATACGCTAATAGGAAGGATTCGAGGACCGGTTAAGCCTCTCCTTACTTGACAAACAGCGACATTAACGTTAATGTCAAGGAAAGGTCATCATATGGAATACGTACGTTTGAAAGATATAGCGACCAGGGCCAGCGTTTCTATCAATACGGTAAGCAGGGCTCTGAAGGGCAAGAGTGACATCGGCCTGTCTACGATTCGGAAGATTAAAAAAATCGCCGAGGAGATGGGTTATGTTCCCGATGCAGCCGCGGTCAGTCTGCGCTCTCGAACCAGCAAGGCCGTCGGCGTAATTATCACCTACATTGACAACTCTTTCTTCGCCCGTATCCTCCAGGGGATCAACGACGCGGTCTCCACGCACGGCTATACGATCATCACCCTGGCCAGCAACGAAAACCTCGACAAAGAGACTGAGATCCTCAAGCTGCTGACTGCCTATAGAGTCTCGGGCATACTGCTGGTGCCTTCCCGCGATCTGATCAGTGAATTCGACTACGACAGACTGCGAGTTCCCCATATCACCATCGTGCGAAAGGGATCCCTCAACACGGAAAGCTACTTCATTACCGATTCGTTCTCCAGCGGGACCCTGGCGGGGCAATACGCTATCAGCAAAGGTAGAAAGCATCCGGCCTATCTCGGCTTCGGTCTGCCTGTCTCCTGCAACCAAACCAGACAGGAAGGTTACCTGCGGGCTCTGCAGCAAGTCGGTTTGGGCATAGGAGAGAAAGAAATCAGGATGTGCGACGCAACGGCCGAGGATGCCTACAGCGCCGCCGTCGACTGGTTCCGGGTAAACCCTCGGATCGATTTTCTCTTCGTATACAACGATCAGATGGCCTTGGGAGTGCTCCGTGCTCTGCACGATCTGGGTGTGAAGGTGCCCGATGATGTTTCAGTCCTGGGCCATGATGACATCGAAGCCGCCCGCCACTATACCCCGTCAATTTCCACGATCCGTGTACCTAAGTATCGTCTGGGATATGAAAGTGCCTCCTGCCTGATGGATCTAATTCGAAATAAAGAGAAAAAAAACACCACCAATACAGTATACGAACCGGAGCTAGTGGAACGAGAAACTTGAACATGGCCGCCGCAGAGGAGGAAACCCCATGGGAGCTGAATACAGCGCTATGAAACGAAGGGCGGAGCAGATCGCCGAACACGGGGCGATCCGATCGGCCGTGGAAGCCGGCCAGCTGGGGCAGTTCCAGCCCGTCACCCTCTCGGAGGCCCTCGTCTTGGGTCTGATCAACCAGGGAGTGCGCAAGTACATCGCCGTTTTCGGGCATGGGTCAACCGATATCGGACAGGTGCTCGCTCTGTACGAGAAGGCGGGGGTGGTCACCACCTACAATGTACGCAACGAGGTTGAGGGATCCCACTGTGCCACCGCGCTGCGCTGGCACTACGGCGAGACTGCCGCCGTGGTGACCTCCATCGGCCCCGGAGCGCTTCACGCCCTGGCCGGTTCTCTGGCCGCCGCCTCGAATGGAATCGGGGTTTACTATATTTTCGGAGATGAGACCACCCACGAGGAAGGACCCAATATGCAGCAGATTCCCAAGCCCGAACAGCATTCCTTCCTCACCCTGGTGAAGACCATGGGGCAGGGCATGACTCTGCACACCCCGGAGGTCGTGTTTACAGCCTTAAGGCGAGGCGCCGCCACGGTATTCAACCCCGGATTTGCCGGGCCCTACTATTTCCTGGCACCGATGAACACCCAGCCAGCGGTCATCCCGGAGTGCAATCTTCTGGAGTTCCCGGACAAACCCCATTTCCCAAATGTTGCCTGCGACGATGCCGCTGTTTTTAACAGAGCTACCCAGCTGGTCAAGGAGGCGGAGAGGATCACCATCAAGTACGGGGGCGGTGCCGTTCACTGCGGACCCGAGATTGCAGCGCTTGCCGGGCTCACCGATTCTGTCATTGTTTCGGGAGCCAAGACAGTCGGGGCTGTACCCTACTCTGAGAGCCGCTACATGAGCGTGGGCGGCTCAAAAGGATCGCTCTGCGGTAACTTCGCCATGAATGAAGCGGATCTGGTAATCGTTATAGGAGCTAGAGGGGTGTGCCAGTGGGATTGCTCCGGAACAGCCTGGAAGCGGGCCGAGGGCATCATCAATTTCAACAACGATCCATACTACGTCAACCAGTACAATCGCAGCCTGTACATCTTGGGAGATGCAAAAACAAATCTGCAGACCTGGATTTCGATGCTCAAGAGCGCGGGGTTCAAGCGGTCGGGCTCGGTTTCACCGTGGCTGGCAGCGAATATCGAAAACAAGAAGCAGTGGGAAGCGTTCAAGAGCAGACGCTACACCAGCCCTCTGCTGTACGACGAAAACTGGAAGCGGGAGGTCCTGACCCAGCCAGCGGCCATCAAGATCGCCTACGATTTCGCCAGCAAAAAAAAGGCGGCCCGCTACTTCGACGCTGGAGATGTTCAAGCCAACGGATTCCAGATCGTTGAGGACGAGGAGCCCGGTCTCACCTACAACGAGACCGGTGCTTCCTACATGGGATTCGCGGCATCGGGGCTGTTGGCCGCGGGCTTGGCCGAGCACCCCGTATACACCTTTGCCTTCAGCGGCGACGGCAGCTTTACCATGAATCCCCAGGTTCTCTTCGATGGTGTCCAACACGGTGTGAAGGGCTGCATCCTCCTATTCGACAACCGGAGCATGGGGGCCATCACCGGACTTCAGATGGCTCAGTACGGACAGGAGTATAAGACAACCGATCAAGTGCAAACCGACTACGTGGCCCTGGCCCAGGCTGTCCAAGGAGTGAAGGGACTGTTCGCCGGGTTCAGCCCTGAAGAGTTCGGCAAGGCCCTGCAAGAGGCCTACGAATACAAGGGCCTGAGCCTCATTCACGTGCCGGTCTACTCGGGGGATCACGAGCTTGGCGGTATGGGGGCTTTTGGCGACTGGAATGTCGGCAACTGGTGCGAACGGGTCCAGGCAGAGCATCACCGCATCGGCCTGTAATCGATCATCGCGAGCCAATCAGAAAACCAACCATCATTTTTATACTGATGGAGGTGAGTCAAAGTGAGAGAGTACCGTCATAGAGAAAGAGTCGTCACATCATTGAACCATACCGAGCCTGATCGAGTCCCGAGAGATCTGGGCGGCAGAGTTACATCGATGATGGAAGGTGCCTACAGGTCATTGAAGAAATATTTGGATCTAGACGAGTGCGGATACGATACCGTCAATCAGGACTACTTCACGGTTGAAGAGTTTGATGAACGAGTACTCGAGTACTTTGATATCGACCTTAGAAGAGTGTTTTTAAGTGGAAGCGGAGAATACCAAAAAACTATCCGGGAAGATGGTACCTGGATCGATGAGATGGGCTTTACCAGGCGATTTTCCGGGATGTACGGCGAACAGGTCGACCATCCTTTGAGAAGAGCACAAGATCCAGCCGACATCAGGAAGTATCGGTTTTTCGACGCCTACGACCCGGCAAGAACCGAAGGGCTCAAAGAGAGAGTCGAATACTTGTATCATGAAACGGACTACGCAATTGTCGCTGCCGGAGCGGTTGGGGGTATATTTGAATCCTGCAACTGGATGCGCGGGTTTGATCAATTCCCGGTTGATCTCATGCTCAACAAAAAAATGGCCCATACATTGCTTGACAAGTTGAACAAGTACTATATCGAGCTGATGGACGCTTATTTAAGTGTTGTGGGCCCCTACATTCAGATAGTGGAAATGGCGGACGATCTAGGCGGCCAGAACAATTTGCTGATATCACCCGAGCTTTACAGGGAAATGATATTCCCATACTACAAAGAAGAGATTGACTTCATAAAGTCAAAAACTGATGCCAAGATATTTCATCATTCCTGTGGTTCCGTGACAAAGGCGGGAGATCTGTTGTTGGATGCCGGCGTCGATATCCTCAATTCCTTGCAGCCCAGGGCAGCCGGTATGGACAGCACGTTCTTAAAGGACAGGTACGGGGAAAACTTGAGTTTTCATGGGGGAATAGATATCCAGGATGTCCTGCCCAACGGGAGCCCGGAAGATGTGGAAGAAGAAGTGAAAAGAAGGATGGCAATTTATGCTCCCGGAGGCGGCTACATCGTATGTGCCGCCCATTGTATACAGGATGACGTTTCACCGGAAAACCTCGTAGCGATGTATCGAGCCGCGGACCAGTGGGGAACCTACCCGTTAAGTGAAGAGTTGACAGATCTGAGGAAGAGGATCCCGAGCCGGTAACTTTCTCAGACACGGAGATCAGGGTGCCATGTCTCTTTGAACAGAGCCGCGCAGCGGTTCCGTTCAACCTACAAAAAGACCTTGACAACAGAAGCAGCATCTTATAAGATTTAGAGATACATTAACGTTAAAGTAGGAGGTGTAGAATGAACAAGAAAGTCCTTAGTCTCATGCTGATCATCGGCTTGCTGGCCGTGTTGTCCACATCCGCCGGTGGGAGGAAGGAGGAAGCAGCGGCGGAAGAGCCAATCAAGGTCACCTTCTTCCACTATTTTTCCGGCACCCTGTCCGGAGGAGTGGATGATATGACCAATAGCTACAACGCCGAGCAGTCGAAGTACGTGCTGGCCCACACACCGGTCGATCACGAGGCTTTCAAAACCAGCATCCGAGTCATGCTGGCCGGTGGAAACCCGCCCGACCTGTTCTCCTATTGGGCCGGCGCACGGGTGCAATTTATCGTGGACGCCGATCGGTTGGCTCCTATCGACGATGTGTTCGAAGCGAACAACCTCAACGAGCTATTTCCCCCAGCCGTACAGCAGGGCTGTACCTACGACGGCAACAAGTACTTCATGCCCCTGACCCAGCACTTCGTGCCCTTCTTCTACAACAAGGATGTGTTCGCCGATGTCGGGGTGTCGCCGCCGGCTACCTGGGATGAGTTTTTGGAGGTCTGTGAGAAGATCAAACAAGCCGGAGTTGACCCGATCGCCCTGGGTTCGAGAGAACGCTGGCCCGCCCAATTCTGGCTGGATTATCCTCTGCTTCGCACCGCGGGTCCGGAATATCGAGCCAAGCTCATGGCGGGAGAAGCTTCTTACACCGATCCAGAGGTTGTCAAAGCTTGGGAGCTGTGGAAGACCTGTGTTGACAGGGGCTACTTCAATGAAAATCCCAACGCCTACGACTGGGCGGAAGCCTCCGCTATGGTGGGTACCGGTGAAGCCGCGATGACCCTGATGGGCACCTGGTTCATGGGGCTCGATGAATCTCTCGGCTGGAAGGCGGACGAAGACTACGACTTCTTCCCCTTCCCGGTGGTGGATGCTTCGGTACCCGATGTTGCCGTCGGACCTATAGACGGTGTTGTGCTGCCGGCTGAGGCTAGAAACCCGGAAGCGGCCAAACAAGTCCTGGCTCAGCTTGCCGACGTGGGGCCACAGACAGCCTTCAACAAAGGGTCGGGAGCGTTGGCACCCAATAAAAACGTATCCGATTCTACCTATAATTCCCTGCAGCTGAAGGTCAAGGCTCTGCTGGCCAAGATCCCCAACTGGGCCTTCAACTATGACCTGGCCACGCCGCCGCCGGTGGCGGATGTCGGGTTGAATGCTTTCTCCAACTTCCTGGAAAATCCGGAAGATTACATGATAATCCTGCGGGAAACCGAGGCTGCAGCCCAGAAGGCTTTTGCCGAACTCGAATAAAAGCTTTTCAGCCTAACGAGCATCCGGTCCCCTCCCGGGGGCCGGTTATCATAGAGAGATACTATTCGGCCGACATACAGGTGTATCTGTTATGAAGCGGAGCAATGCCTGGCAGTTTCTTGCCCTGCCCCTGATTATCTATACAGCAATCATCATCGTACCCTTTTTCCGCTCGATCTTCTTCAGCCTGACCAACTGGAACGGAGTCTCGCCGTCCTATGACTTTATCGGACTGGCAAACTTCGCCCGGGCCTTCACAGATCCGGCGTTTTCCATGTCCCTTTGGCACAACGTTGTTTGGACGCTGATCTATCTCGTGCTCCCAACAGGCCTGGGCCTGCTTCTCGCGATCGTGTTGGACAAAGACATAGTGGGAGCCACGATTTTCAAATCCATCATCTACTTCCCGATGATTTTTTCCTTCGTGATTGTAGGTATGATTTGGACATTCGTCTATGAGCCCCGATTGGGGGTGTTGAATCTGTTTCTTCGCGTTCTAGGAGTGGAGAACTGGAAAATAGCCTGGTTGGCAAAGCCGAGAACTGCCCT
>JAGLQP010000090.1 GCA_023136785.1 Spirochaetales bacterium | reverse complement strand
AACGGTTTTGTCTCTAAATGGATGGTCTATCAGGGAGTGATTGAAACAGGCACTCAGTATTCGTTTATCTTTCTCATCGCAGCGATGTTTGGAAGTGCATTAACTCTAGCCTGTTCAATCAAGGTAATTCATTCGGTATTTTTAGGCACCAAGTCTTCAAGAACCGAGGGGGTTACAGAGGAGGTAGGCTTCGGGATGATGCTACCGCTGATAGTGCTGGCGTTGCTCTGTCTTCTGTTCGGTATCTATTATCGTTTTCCGCTGAACTTCTTCGTCTATCCCGGTGCCGGAGTGCAAGCTGTGATTCCCGGGATATGGAACTCGACCTGGGCAACGGGACTCATCATTCTGGGATTGGTCGTCGGCTTCATCATCTACCTGCTGGGAAGATACAGAAAATCCGCCAGGGTTGTCGATCCCTTCATCGGAGGGGAGAAGCTGGAACAAGAGACCGGACGGGTGATCGGTACACATTTCTACGACACGATCAAGGAGATGCCTGTTTTAAAGGGCACCTACACAGCTCAGGGCAAAGGGTATCTGGATCCCTACACCTGGATCGGCGGTTTGGGGTTGGGGATAACCGGCTTTTTGAAAAGAATCCACAACGGGCTTTTATCCTGGTATCTGTCCTGGAGCTTGCTGGGAATCCTGATCCTTGTTGTGCTCTTTACGTTGTTTAAGTGAGGTTAGGTCATGGGAATAGAACTGTATTTATTTATTCTGCTCGTTTTTCTGATCGTAGGGGCGCTCATCGCCGTGGAGACGAAAAACCTGCTGTCCTCGGTGATTTCCCTCGGAGCGATCGGTTTCGGATTGAGCATCGCTTTCCTGTTTCTGCGGGCTCCCGACCTGGCCATCGTCCAGATCGCCGTGGAGGTGGTGCTGTTGATCTTCCTCATTCGGGCGACGATCGGCAGAGATGTGATCCCCACCAAGGGCCATATTCACTGGGCCGGGCTGCTGATCGTGTGTCTGCTCACAGTCGGTTTTTTTGCCTTCGGATACTATGCCTTCCGCAGTTTGAATGAGTTCGGCACACCGATCATCTCTGCAGTGGGAAACGCTCCCTCCAACAAATACTTAGCCGACGGTCTGAAGGAGACCGGATCGGCCAATATCGTGACTTCAATTCTTCTCGACTACAGGGCCTACGATACTCTCGGTGAAGCAACCGTGCTGTTTGCCGCCGTTCTCGGCGCCCTGGCGGTGCTCCGGGGAAGAGCCTGGTCGAAACGGGAGAAGGACAAATGAACGGAATGACAGTGATCGTAAAAACCGTGACCCGCTGGTTAAAGGTTTTCATCTTTCTCTACGGGATCTACATCATCATCACCGGGCATCTGGCCCCGGGGGGAGGCTTTGCCGGCGGGGTGATCATCGCCTGCTCCTACATGCTGCTCACTCTGGCCTACGGCAAAGAGTTCACCTTGAAGCGATTGAGCTTGCGAGCCGGCCATCACCTGGACAGCTCGGGGGCTCTGCTGTTCCTCGTTGTGGCCCTCTTCGGGTTGGGATCCGGGGGGATCTTTTTCGCCAACGTTTTGCAGAATCGTTATCCAGGAGCGAAGTTTACCCTGTTGAGTTCGGGTACGATCCTGATCAGCAATATCGCCATCGGTTTGAAGGTGGCGGCCTCGCTCTTTCTCATTTTTATCATACTCTCCGTACTTAGAATCGTGCTGGTCGAAGATGGGAGTCAGAAGATGATCCAGGAGGAAGAGGAGGAGTAGGAATGGTTTACGCCCTGTGCTTTGTTCTATTTGTCATAGGCCTGTATTGCACCCTGACCAAGAAAAATATCGTGAAGATCGTAATCGGTCTGACCATCATGGAGTATGCGGTGAACCTGTTTCTTGTCCTTCTCGGCTACCGCAAGGACGGGGTGGCGCCGATCGTCGAAGAGGGCGCGGGTCCTCTAGAGTTTTTAGCCCGCTCCGTTGATCCCCTCCCCCAAGCCCTGGTGGTGACTTCGATTGTAATCGGTCTCGGGGTCACGACCCTGGCGATCGCCCTGTGTGTCCGTCTGTATGAGAAGTACGGAACCTTTGATATCTCGGAGATCAGGAGGTTGAAGGGATGAACACGCTACTTATTCCGCTGCTCGTTGCTATACCTCTTGGTGGAGCCTTTTTCATCCCCCTGGTTTCGAGGAAAGTTCGTGTATTGGCGGATATTATCGGGAATTTGGCGACCCTGTCGGTCCTCGTTATCGCGGTCCTGCTCTTTCAAGTCAGGACAGTATACAGCATCGGAGGCTGGAACGCTTCGGTCGGCATTACCTGGGTGCTGGATGGCTTTAGCAACCTCATGCTGGTGATCATCTGTCTGATCAGCTTTGTGGCCACCTTGTTTTCCAGCCAATATATGGAGCGCTACACAGCCAAATATAAGTTTTACTCCCTCTTCCTGCTCATGGTGGCCGGTATGAACGGTGTGGTCATGACCGGGGACATGTTCAATCTGTTCGTGTTCTTGGAAATTGCCTCGGTGGCTTCCTACGCCTTGGTTGCCTTTGGCGGAAACCACGAGGAGTTGGAGGCTGCCTTCAAATATCTTGTCCTGGCCAGTATCGGCTCAACCCTGGTTCTGTTCGGAATCGCCTTTATTTATGGAGCAACGGGCTATCTGAACATGGCCAGTATATCCCAGGCGATCCGGACCGGGCCACGAACTCCCATCCTCACTTTGGCAGTGGTATTTTTCACCGTCGGATTCGGGATCAAGGCCGCCCTGGTTCCCTTCCATCCCTGGCTTCCCGATGCCCACCCCTCCGCCCCTGCTCCGATTTCCGCCATGCTCTCCGGAGTGCTGATCAAGGCCCTCGGGATCTACGCTCTGACCCGGGTGCTGTTCAACGTGATCGGGATAACCCCGATATACGGTGCGGTGCTGATCACTATTGGCGCCTTGTCTATGGTCGTCGGAGTGTTCTTGGCCGTGGGCCAGTGGGATTTCAAGCGCCTTCTCGCCTATCACAGCATCAGTCAGATGGGGTATGTGGTGCTGGGGATCGGATTAGGCGGCTATATCCTGGCCAGCGGGGGTAAGCAGTCCGCGGCGATGCTGGCGATACTGGGGGGCATCTTTCACCTGGCCAACCACTCGGTATTCAAGTCTCTGCTGTTCCTGGTGTCTGGATCGATCGAGTACAGCACCGGAACCCGACAGCTGAAAGAAATGGGGGGGCTTCTCGAAAAGATGCCTCTGACCCGGGCGACCTGTACGATCGCATCTCTGTCAATCGCCGGAGTGCCGCCCTTCAACGGTTTTTGGAGCAAGCTGATCATCATCATGGCCGCTTTCCAAGGTGGATATCCGTGGTTGGCGGCTCTCACCATCCTGGTGAGCTTCGTGACCTTGCTCTCCTTTATCAAAGTGTTACGCTACGCCTTTCTGGGACATCTGCCCGAAAGCCTAAAGGCTGTTCGGGAATCCCCGGCGCTGATGTCGATTGCCCTGGTCGTGCTGGCGATTTTTTGCACGTGTATGGGATTACTGCTCATCCCCGGAGCCAGGGAGATGATACTGGATCCGGCGGTGGGAGCCTTGGCAAACGGCGTGGGGTATGCCCAGGCAGTACTGGCCCTGAGATAGGGAGGAATTATTGCGATGAGAAGGATAGGTTTATTCCTGGTTTCCATGGTCATCTGGTATCTGTTGACCTGGCCGTACAATTTTCAAAATCAAACAATGGACTGGCAGATCTTCTTTGCCGGGATCATTTTTTCAATTCTAGCCAGCATCCTCTTTGTCGAAGTGTTCACGAAATATCCCCACAAGCTGTTCGCCCCGGTGCGTTACTTCTGGGCTCTCTGCTATCTGCCGGTGTTGTTCTTCTACATGCTGATTGCCAACTTCGATGTAATGTATCGGGTGATCCATCCCAAGATGCCCATTCGCCCGGGTATCGTGAAAGTGAAAACAAGGCTGAAGAGCGAATCCGGCAGAACCGCCCTGGCCAATTCAATCACCCTCACACCGGGAACGCTCTCGGTCGACATTACCGATGATGGCTATCTCTACATCCACTGGATAAACGTTAAAAACACGGATGTGGAAGGGGCGAGCAAGCAAATCGTCGCCCGCTTCGAGCCGTTGTTGGAAAAGATATTCGACTAGGGAAGAGGAGTGTAGCCATGGAAACGGTTTTTCAAATCTATATCGGCGTACTCTTTCTTTGCTGTTTCATGTGCCTCTATCGCATCGGTAGAGGACCCACAGCGCCGGACAGGACCGTAGCAATCGATATCCTTGGAATCGTAGTGGTGGGTTTCTGCGCCTTAATGGCGGTGATTACGGGAAAAGATTTTTATATGAACATCGCCATCACCTGGGCTCTGCTCAGTTTCATCGGTACGATTGCCCTGTCCAAGTATTTGGAAGGGAGGGGTTTCGATGAATGAGCTTATAGGAATCGTGTGTTTTGGGATCGGTATCGTCTTCAATTTCTTCGGTTGCCTGGGACTGCTGCGATTCCCCGACATCTACAACCGGCTTCAGGCCGGCACCAAGTGTGTTACCTTCGGCACGATTTTCTTGCTGATTGGAACCCTGGTGTACGCAGGATTCAACGCCTTGGGGATCAAGGCGGTCCTCTGTCTGGTGTTTATCCTTATCACTTCCCCAACAGCGGCCCACGCGATATCCCGCGGCGCTCACCACTCAAAGGTCAAGCTCTGGAAGAAGAGCGTTATCGACATCTACGAGGAAGAGGGAGAGGGAAAGAAATAAAGATACCTTTCGGGAACGGTCAGACCGGAGAGCCGCGGACTCCCAAGCTTCACAACCTGCTCTGGACAATCATACTCGCCGGCTGGATCACGATCCTGTTTGTCCTCTGCGGGATATTGCTCGAAGATCGTGCTTCAATTTTCGTGCGGGTGGTCGCCCTGTTCGGGGGAAGTTTCGTGGGAATCGCCCTCAGCCGGATTGTTTTCTTAAACTCCCCAGGAGTCAGGACCTGCCGCGAGCAGGCCAGACAGTTCCACACCTTTTGTAAGGCGATCAAACAGGCGGCGGGTACCCTCGAACTACAGGAGATTCTAGATTCAGCGGCGAAGGTAATCGTTGAAGCCACGGGCGTTCAGGGATGCTCGATCAAGTTGTTGAGCTCAAAAACCGGCAAGATGATAGCCCGTACAATCGTTGGGCTCGGGAAGGACAGCGCGGATCAAGCTTTCGATATCGTTGAAGACATATACCAGAAGGGTTCGCTGGTCAGGGAGTCGATCGTTGTTCGGGACATCTACATGCGTGATTTTCCCGCGGTAGACGAGGGGTTTGAATCTCTTATCTGCGTCCCCCTCTATCTCGAGGAGAAGCCGTTGGGGGCGATATGTATCTTCGGAGAGCGGGGGCAAAGACTTTCCCCAGGGATGATTTCTCTCCTCTCCAGCCTCGGGGATGTGGTATCCCTCGCCATTGCCCATGCATTGGTGTACGAGGATCTTAAAAACCTGGTCCAAACCAAGACAAAATTCATGTTCCAGGCTTCCCACGAGCTGCGCTCCCCCTTGAACACCATTCAGTCGATGGCGCGGACCCTTCTGGAGGGGCATCTGGGAAAACTTTCAAAGAAACAGATGGATATGCTGTCGAGGATAGACCTGCGCTCCCAGATGCTCTCCGAGATCGTGGGAGATCTGCTTATTCTTGCAGTCGGTCGGGCCGAGTTGTCGACTCTGAAACCAGAACCGGTGGATCTACAGAAATTGCTGCATGATAACGTGCGCTTCTTTGAGACCCGGGCAGAGGAGAAGCGGATTGAGCTTCAGCTGCATAACCGTGTACAGAATGGGATCGTGCCGGGAAGCCGGGAAGGAATGGCTTCGGTGATTACCAACCTATTGTCAAATGCCATCAAGTACACACCTGAAGGAGGACGAGTCACGGTGAGCTTGTTCGAGAGCAAAGAGCAGGTGGTTGTCGAAATCAGCGACACCGGAATAGGAATCCCAAAAGAAGAGCAGTCGGAGTTGTTTACCGAATTTTTCAGAGCTTCCAATGCCAAAGAAATGGCAAGAATCGGCACAGGGCTCGGGCTGGCAATAGTCAAAGCCACGGTTGAGCAGCATGGAGGCTCAATCGATTTTGAGAGCGAGAGAGGAAGGGGGACGACGTTCCGCATTTTACTCAACAGAGTGCAGCAAAAAACGACTCCTGATGCATGATGTCCAGTCAGACGCTACGCTACCAGCCATTGGAAGACCTCCGAAGAAGAATCAGCTGGCTGATTCTACTGCGGTGGATTGCCGTTGTCGGCCTGTTTGCTGTCATTACCATTGCTAATTTTGTGCTCCGGTTGGATCTGCGTGTTATGCATTTGTATTTGGGGAACGCAGCACTGTTTGTCTCGAATTTCGCCTACACTCTATCCTTGCGAAAAATGCATTTTGAGCGGGCGAACATCTTCATCAATGTGCAGATATCTCTCGACCTGCTGGTACTCACCTACCTGCTCCTTTTCTCCGGTGGTATTTCTAACCCCTTTTTTCTTTTTTTCATCTTTCATATGGTGATTGCCAGCATTCTGCTGTCCAACCGGGCCGCCTATATCCAGGCAACCCTGGCTGTGTGTCTGTTTACCCTGCTGATTGCCGGTGAGTTCTGGGCGCCCATATCCGCGGATCCGCTTTTTTCCTATCGCCTTTCCCAAAGGCTGGGCACAAACACTATTTATCTGTTGGGTCTTTTCGCTGCTTTTGTGGCGGCCATCTACTTCACGGTCTACATGACAACCAGCATCGTGAACACTCTGCGTAGACGAGAAGGGGAGCTTGAAGCGGCGATCGGCAGATTGGAAATAGCCAATTCCGCTTTGGAGTCGAAGGACAGAGAGAAGTCTCGGTACGTGCTGACTGTTACCCACGATATAAAAGGATCGTTGTCCTCGATACAGAGCTGCCTGCGGGTAGTCTTGGATGGTCTTTTGGGTGTGGTGGCCGAAGGCGTAAAGGATATGGTTGGTAGAGCGGAACGACGGTCTTTGAGTCTACTTCGATACGTAAACGAGCTCTTATATCTTTCAACTCTGCGCACGGAGACCGAGGTCACTTATCAAGAGGTTGTACCTGGCGAGATTGTTGAACGGGTAGCGAGGGAATTCAACACCGGGGTGGCCGGTAAAAGAATCGAGCTGACAGTGACTGATGGAACTGCCGGAGCCTCAGTGTATGTCGATCCCTATGGTTTAGAAGAATTGTGCAGACAACTGCTCGACAATGCGCTGAAATACACTTTCAGGGGTGGGAGAATTGCCGTAAACTTAAGTTTTGGGGAGGACCGCGGATTGCTACAATTGTCCGTGTCGGATACCGGTATAGGAATAGCCGGAGAGGATCTTCCCCAAGTCTACGAGGATTTCTTTTC
>JAGLQP010000009.1 GCA_023136785.1 Spirochaetales bacterium | reverse complement strand
AGAGTACGGCCTGAAGGATTTGGATATCGATGCTCTGGGGAAAACCAAGGTCTTTTACGCCACGGGCTACATGTGGGACACGGCAAATCAGAAGCAGGCGGTCCGGCGGGCGATAGAACAGTTCAGGAGGGCGGGCGGGCGGATCTGCTTCGATCTGGCCGATCCGTTTGTCGTTCACAGGTACCACGAGGAGTTCCGTTCCTGGTTACCTTCCCGAATCGATGTTCTATTCGGGAATCGAGAGGAATTCCGCATCATGTTTGGTCAGGACCTCGACGATCTGTTGCTGCTCGAGGAAGCGGCAAAGGTGAGTCCCGTCGTGCTGATGAAAGTGGGCTGCGACGGGTGCTACGTCAGTGACCACGGAGCAAATCATCACGTGGA
This sequence comes from Spirochaetales bacterium, assembly GCA_023136785.1. Taxonomy (GTDB): domain Bacteria; phylum Spirochaetota; class Spirochaetia; order SZUA-6; family DRHE01; genus JAFGQJ01. The sequence continues at coordinate 15,414 of JAGLQP010000009.1, read as the reverse complement.
GGGGTTCTGTGTAGATCCCTTGGACACAACAGCCGCCGGGGACTGTTTTTCCGCCGCCTTTATCTATGCAATCCTGCGGGGCCAGAGCAGTGTTCAAGCCGCCAAACTCGCCAACCGCCTGGCTGCTTCGATCGTTACTGTGCTTGGATGTGATTTCACGAATCTTGATAGGGATGTGATTTTACGGGAAGGGATATCCTGAACCCATTTCTACCGGGTTCTGAAAATATCTCTATTGATCCGTGATGTTCTTCGACTATTTTCTTGCAGATCGTCGCCTGGGCTTCGTCGACATCCCAGGGTTTGCTCAGGTAGCGGTAAACCGCTCCCCTGTTGATGGCGTCGATCACCACATCGATATCGGAATAGCCGGTCACCAGCACCCGCACCGTTTTCCATCGCTACCTGCCGTCGCAAGTGAAAAGCCCCGCCTATGCCGTGTGGAGAAGCAGGTTCCTCGACGTACATCGGGGAGCACTTTATCTCCGATATTGGGAATCCCAGGAGGTTGGTTTGACCCAAGAAGATTAAGAATCTCCTCGCGGACATTGCAGGGATAGTTTCACAACAAACTCCTATCGATCGTATCGATTAACCTCTCGGTGATCCTCTCGATTTGCCCGTTGTCGGTCCCTGAAGGCTCCCGACCCTGACAACGGAACAGTTCGTCTACGACGTTCAGGCCCGCCAGCAGACTGATCTTGGTCGGGTCTTGGGTCGTGTTATCTGCGTATTTTTGTTGGATTTCTTGGACTTTATTTTTCAGGTAGCCGGCTACCCGTTGTAGATATTCCGGGTCTCCGCTGGATTGGATCGTGAAGGCGGATCCTAATATGTTTACTTCCAGGCTGTTCTTTTCCATCACCTGCCGAGATGTACCTCTCCCCCATAGCTTCGCTTCTAGAAAATGTCCAGCTCCCCGGAACCGTCGCTGCCGCCCGTGGGTTTTTCCTCCACCTCCCTGGCTTCGAAGGGCAGGCTGTCATCCGCTTCCTCGTCCAGCTCGGCGTTCTCTTCCTGAAGCTCCTCATCAGGCTTACCCTCATCAGCCTGTCGATCGCTGATCTCATCCTCCAGCTCGTTCAGATTTTCCAGCGCACGGAGTATGCATTCCTCGATATCTTTTTGATCGCTTCTGAAATCGTCGACCAGCGTTTCCAGCTCCTGCATTCGGCTCTGTGTCGAATCGAGGGTTCGCTTCAGGGACTGATTTTCCGCCTTGAGAGCTTTGATCAGTTCTACCGCTTTGGTGACTCTTGCTTCGAGTTTCTGGATCTGCTCCAGGTTGATCATTTCACCGAGGCTCCCGTCGCTTCCTTTGCCTTCTCGACCAGGGTGGAAAAAGCCTTTGGATCCTCTATGGCCAGATTGGAAAGGGCTTTGCGATTGATCTGGATTCCCGCCAGCTCTAACCCGTGGATAAAGCTGGAATAGGTCATGTCCTGCTGTCTGCAGGCCGCAGAAATCCGGGTAATCCACAGAGCACGGAAGTTTCGCTTTTTCGTCTTCCGGTCTCTATAGGCATACGACAGAGATTTGGCTACCGCGTCTTTTGCGGTGCGATACAGATTGCTCCTTCTACCCCAGAAGCCTTTGGCATGTTTCAGGAGCTTCTGTCGCCGCTTCTTCCTTTTCGTTCCATCTATCGCTCGTGGCATTGTAGTAGGCTCCTCTACCCATTATCCATAGGGAAGTAATTTCTTAGCGCGGTCGGCCTCGACACTGCTTAGTGTTGCCGATTGGCGCAATCGTCGTTTCCGCTTGCTGTTTTTCTTCGTCAGTATGTGCCGAAGATTCTGTTTTTTGTAGCGCACCTTTCCCGAGCCGGTAATTCGGTATCTCTTGGCTGCGCTTCTCCTGGTTTTCATCTTTGGCATATGGTTTCCTCACCCCTCGTTCTATTTTCTCGATTTCGGACTTATGAACATCGACATCATCCGGCCCTCCATCTGGGGATTCTTTTCAATTACAAAGGAATCACCGAGCAACTCCCGTACTCTTCTGAGTACATTCCTGCCCAGCTCCAGATGAGCCAATTCCCGTCCTCGAAACCGCACGGACACCTTGACCTTGAATCCCTCCTCGAGGAACTCTTTGATGTGCTTGGTCTTGAAGCCCAGATCGTGCTCTTCTATCTTGGGCTGCATGCGTATCTCTTTGAGCTTGACCTGCTTCTGCTTCCTCTTGGCTTCCCGGAGCCGCTTTTCCTGTTCGAACTTGTATTTGCCGTAGTCCACAAGCTTGCACACGGGCGGTTTCGCATGCGGTGAAACTTCGACAAGATCAAGACCGACGTCCGTCGCGATTTGCAGGGCTTCGGCGGTAGGCACGATTCCCCGTTGCTCCCCCTTGTCGTCGATCAGACGCACTTCACGAACCTGGATCATCTTATTGATCCGTTGATCTTTTACTGCCAATAGACCCCCTCTTTGAGGCGTTTCATTAGATATCGATGTGCCAAAAATACTATAACACCTTGGGGCAAAAGAGTCAAACGGTGGCCGAATCCTTGCTTTCGCCGGCTGCTCTCATGATCTCGGTCCACTTTTCATGGAGGAATCGCTTGAAGATGAACTCTTCATGATAGTCCTTCGAGATTTTTTCCACAGCAGTGCTCATGTCCGTGAACAAGCCTTCCAGACCGGTGAGAAGACGGTCATTCAGGTCGATCCCGGCAGGCATGTCGAACTCGGGTTTGAACATCGACTCTTTGAGATTCTGCAGAGATCCGGCATCGGTACCGCCCTTGTCGGCCCCAACACTGTCGGGGGACTCCGCCATTACCTTATTCAGATCGATGAGGATCTCCTGCGCTTGGTAGGCGGTGATCGCCTCGGTCTTGCCCTTGACCTGGAGGTCTCCCAGCCGGGTGCAGCGGATGAATTCTTTGATCTCATTGTATGTGTTCTGGGTTAAATAGATATCCCCGGGAGTTGCGGAGGTCTCCATTCGGGAGGCAACGTTCACCGTATCCCCGAAGATGTGTCCGTCTTTGCGGATAACCAGACCGGTGTTCAATCCCACCCTGACGCTGAAGCGTTCCGCCTCCATCTTGTACTCGTTGTACTCCTGGATCTGCTTCTGTATCTCCATGGCGGCGATGACGGCGTTCAAAGGATGCTTGAATGCCGCGAGCAGACCGTCTCCGCTCTTCTTGATCAGCTCCCCGTTCAGCCGCTCGATGGTGGGCAGGGTGATGCCCTCGAAGGCCCGGATCAACTCGAACAAGGTGCGGGCGTCGGACTGGGAGCTCTTCTCCGTGTAACTGACGATGTCTGTGAAAAGGACTGTAAGATCCTGGGCGTTCTCCCGTCGGAGCTTGAAGTCCAGCTTGGCCTGCTGGATGAAGGTGTCGCTCTTAGAAACTTCCGGCCGATCGGAGGCCCGTGCCGGAACGCCGCCTCCCCCCTTTTCTTTCAGTGCGTCGAGGAGACTGGTGCGGATATCTTCAGCCAAAGGTCCCTGGCAGAAGGGGGGCAGAATCCGGCGCAGCTCTTCGTGGATTTTCTTGCTCTGGGCGTTGATCAGTTTCAGGACCTTGACCATCAGTTCGCGGGAGACTCCCTGATCGAGATTCTTGAGGATCTCCACGGAAGCAGTTTCGTCCTTTGCGGTTATGTAGTCGTCCAAGATCTGGACAGCGTAGTCATCCCCTAGGGCAAGTAGGGCCAGCAGGGCTTCGATCTGGACCGCTGGAAGCGAATCTTCGAGGAGCAGATACAGTCGGTTTGTCAGTACATCGACGGGGATGTTCTTCTCTCTGCCCGCCAGGACCTTCAAGGTGCGGATGCTCAAACGCCGGACAAATCCCTCGGCGCTTCCGGTCAGATCGATCAGGGGCTGTAAGACGCCTGAGTCCCCGTGGGTGGCGAGAATCGAGGCGATATCCTCTCTCAGGGTCTCCCCGATTTCCTTGACTGTCAGCGCCCGTATCAGGGCAGGCAGGGCCGTTCTCATCCCTGCCAAATTCATAACTTTGAGAGAATCCACGGTCAGAGTCCGTGTTTTTTCGGGCACTTTGGGATTCAACAGCAATTTGAGAAGAGGATTGATGAATATTTTGACGGGCACGAAACGAGCTGCCCGAATGTATCCCCGCAGCGAGTGCGGGTACTTCCTGGCCTCGGCAAAGACGACCTGTGCGTGCTCGATTGCGGTACGATTGAGAAGCTGGCAGAGGGTTACCACACAGGTTTCCTCGAGGAAGGGCACTCGCTCCACCCTCGCGAAGTTCAGGATCTCGAGGATCATTTTTCCGGAGTTGCGAATCTCCAGTGTTCCGATGATGCGAATCAGGCGGTTCAGCCTGCGAGCCAGAGCAGGAGTGCTCAGATTGGCTTTGCCGAGTGTATGGTATGTGTTGATCCGGGCAACCCGATTATCAGCCATGAACAGTCGGAGGCAGGCTTCGAACCGGTTCTTGTCATCCTCCGGGGCGGCGACCATCCTTTCCCGCATTTTGCTGATGAGAACCGCCGGGTCGTCCGCGGAATCCGTCCTGAAGAAATTTTGGATTTCCTGCAGGATCTCCGGCGTGGCGTACTGCTCGAGAATCTTGGTAAACACTACCGCAAGCAGGGCGTCGGTTTCCTTGATGCCCTTCAGGGGTACGTACTGCTTCTTGAGCTTGGCGAAGACCGCCTCGAGGTTGGTTGCCGTGGTGAAGAGAAACTCGTTCAGCAGCAGGGGGGATTCCTTCTTCACTTCCTCCATGATTTTCCCGAGGAAATCTCCGGTTAGGCCTTCGGTATCCATATCGACGTAGGGCATCCGCAGCAGCAACCGAAATACGCGCTGAGGATTCTCCATCCGACCCCGATATCCCGACAGGGCGATCAGAAAAGAGGTCGTGGCCCTCGGGTCGGCGCTCTGGAGGGTATCGATGACGAAGTTGGTTTGGGGCTTGGGAAACTTCAACTCGTAGGCACAGAGAAAACAGCCCAGAGTATGGGGATCGAACTGGCGTATCTTATCCCGAAAGAAATCGATGAAAGATCTTGCCTCCTCCGATGAAGAGTTCAGCAGCTTGGTGAAGACGAAACGCTGGGCATCCGGATTGGCCTTGAACAGGTTGTTCTTCACCAACTCGAGCTCCCCAGACTCCAGCACAGAAGGCAGGATAATCTCGTAGTACTCCTGACCATCCGCCGTATCCTGGAGCAGGGTCCGGGTCAGCTCGCGGGTTTTAGGGTGCATCGGTGAGATCATCGTGATCGAACGCAACAGTTCCCGCCGCGTTTCGCTGTCTTGAAAGATGGTGAAGTACTTGGCCAGCTTGTCTATGGAAGAAGGGGCATTGATCTGGGCCAGGGTGCGAATCGCCGCCACCTTCTGCGCGGGTTTCCCCTGTTCGATGATGCGATACAGGTGTGAAATCGCCGCCTCGTTTCCCAGAGAAGCGGAGGCGTTTATCGCGGCCAGGCTGATATCCAAATCAGCGTTGTAGAACTCTCTGATCAGGACGTTGAAAATCTGCTCGTCGTAAAAATTTCTGAGCAGGGTAAGGGCGGTAATTTTTGTCTCTTTAGGTGATACAGAATTTTTCCTTTTTACTATGTTTTTGCTATTGTTCATATATTGTTGAACTACGCACTGTAAACTAGTGTACTGGATAACAGGTCACAATGTCAACTTTGAGCCTCGGCTGAGGGTGCGCGTAGCGTCTTTGACAGTGCGCAGCCATCCAGTTTAGAATCGATCCCATATAGTTGCTTGGCCGGAGGTATATTTGTACAAACCTGTCGATTCCAAGCTCAGTTTTCCCAATATGGAAGAGGGGATACTCGAGTTTTGGCAGAAACACAAAATCTTTGAGAAATCAATCCAGCAGCGGGAGGGCTGCGAAGAATACGTATTCTACGACGGACCTCCCTTTGCTACCGGACTGCCCCACTTCGGACACTTCGTTCCCGGAACGATCAAGGACATCATCCCGCGCTACAAAGCGATGCGGGGCAAGAAGGTCGAGCGGCGTTTCGGCTGGGACTGCCACGGTCTGCCCGTGGAATACGAGATGGAGAAGGAGCTGGGTATCTCGGGCAAGCGACAGATCGAGGAGTATGGAATCGCCCGTTTCAACGAGGCCTGCCGGTCGATCGTGCTTCGCTACACTGCGGAGTGGCGCAGCGTCATCACCCGGCTCGGCAGGTGGGTCGACTTCGATAACGATTACAAGACCATGGAACCGGACTATATGGAGTCGATCTGGTGGATCATGCAGGAGTTGTGGAAACGCGAGCTGCTGTACGAGGGGTTCTACATCCTGCCCTACTGTCCGCGCTGTTCCACCGCCCTGTCCAACTTCGAGCTCAACCTGGGTGGGTATCAGGATGTTCAGGATCCCTCGATCACCGTCAAGTTCAAGCTGCTGAACGAAGAGAGTACCTATTTCCTGGCCTGGACCACCACACCTTGGACTCTGCCTTCCAACCTCGCCCTGGCCCTGGGTCCGGAGATCGAGTACGTGAAGGTGGCCGACGGTCAGGAGTTCTATATCGTGGCCAAGGAGAGGTTGGAGACCTACTACAAGAATCCCCAGGACTACAAAGTGGTGCAGGAGTACAGGGGCAAAGAGCTGGCGGGATTGGAATACGAGCCCCTGTTCCCCTATTTCGCCTCTCTCCGCGAAAGGGGAGCTTTCCGCACCCATGTGGCGGATTACGTTTCCATCGAGGAGGGAACCGGGATCGTACACACCGCCCCGGGATTCGGCGAAGACGACTACATGTTGCTTAAAGGTTCCGATGTTCCTACGGTGTGTCCCGTGGATGCCGAGGCCAGGTTTACCGAAGAGGTAACGGATTACCAGGGGCTTTTCGTAAAGGAGGCGGACAAGAGGATCGTCAAAGACCTCAAGGCCCGGGGTGTCGTGGTTCATCACTCCAGCTATCTCCACGCCTATCCCCACTGCTGGCGCTGCACCTCCCCCTTGATCTACCGAGCCATCTCTTCCTGGTTCGTCAACATTCAGAAGATCAAGGCGAGCATGCTCAGCGCCAACAGCCGGATCTTTTGGGTGCCCGGCCACATCCGGGATGGAAGGTTTGGCAAGTGGCTCGAGGGTGCCCGGGATTGGGCGATTTCCCGAAACCGGTACTGGGGTAATCCCATTCCGATCTGGAAGTGCGACAGCTGCGGCGAGCAGGTATGTATCGGAAGCCGGGCCGAGTTGGAGCAGCGGTCCAATCGCAAGGTCCAGGATATGCACAAGCACTTCGTCGACGAAATAACCTTCCCCTGCAGTTGCGGCGCTACGATGCGGCGGATTCCCGAGGTGTTGGACTGTTGGTTTGAATCCGGGGCCATGCCCTACGCCCAGAACCACTATCCCTTCGAGAATCGGGAGCACTTCGAAGCCAACTTCCCTGCTGACTTCATCTCCGAGGGATTGGACCAGACGAGGGGCTGGTTTTACACCCTGACCGTCCTGGCGGCGGCTCTGTTTGACAAACCCGCCTTTACCCACTGCATCGTCAACGGTTTGGTGCTGGCCGAGGACGGAAAAAAGATGTCCAAGTCGGCCAGAAACTTTCCAGATCCGATGGAGGTGATGAACGAATTTGGAGCCGATGCTCTGCGTTTGTTCCTGATGCACTCGGCCTGCGTCAAAGCGGAAGATCTGCGCTACTCCGATACAGGGGTCAAAGAGGTGCTGAAGAATGTGATCATTCCTCTGTGGAACTCCTACAGCTTCTTCGTGACCTATGCCAACATCGACAAGGTGCGGCCGGTACAGGCGCCGGAAAACCCGGAAAATCCAATAGACCGCTGGATCCTTTCGGAGACTCAAGGGTTGGTACAGCAGGTCAGCGAGCAGCTCGATCTCTACGATCTGCAGAAAGGGATTAACCCTATCGTTGAGTTCATCGACCTGCTGAACAATTGGTACATTCGTCGATCCCGCCGCCGGTTCTGGAGACCCGAATCCAAGAACGACGTGGACAAACGCCAGGCCTACGAGACCCTGTACTCCGTCTTGATCACCCTCGTCCAGGTGGCTGCTCCTTTTATCCCCTTCATCACGGAGGAGATCTACGGGAATCTCAAAGCCAAAGGACTGCCGGAATCGGTCCATCTAACGGATTTTCCGGTCTACGATCCGGGACGAAGGGATGTAGAGCTGGAACAGAAGATGAAGCTAACCCGGCAAGCCGTGTCCATGGGCCGGGCTCTGCGGACTCTGCACAACCTCAAGATCCGCCAGCCTCTGAAGGCGCTGCACCTGGTAACCAAAGATCAGCAGGAGAAACGCATCCTCATCGAGATGGAGGATCTGATCAAGGACGAGTTGAATGTCCGAAGCGTCGTGTTCCGTGAAAACGAGGAGGAGCTGGTCGTGTATACGGCCAAGCCGAACTATAGGGTCCTGGGGAAACAGCTGGGAAAGGACATGAAAGCGGCGGCGGCCCGGATCGAGGGACTATCGATGCGGGAGATCCAGTCGCTTCTAGAAGGTGCCACCCTGTCCATGGAGATCGGCAGAGGGGATACTGCACTTCGAGTGTTCGATCTGACGGAAGAGGGTGTGATCATTGCGAGGACGGAGAAGGAAAATCTTAAGGTTCTCAATGAAGGCTCTCTTACGGTGGCCCTGGATCCGGAACTCAGCGATGAGCTCATCCAGGAGGGAATGGCCCGGGACCTGGTGCGGGGGATTCAGAACCTGCGTAAAGAGATGGACCTGGAGGTCACCGACCGCATCGAGCTGTTTCTCTTCGGTTCGCAAAGGGTCAAGGAAGCCGTGGAGGCCAACGAGGGAAGTCTGAAATACGATACTCTGGCCGTCTCCTGGCAGTGGAAGAAGCACGATCGCGCCGTGGAAATCGAATGTGGACAGGAGAAATGTCTCGTCTATTTAAAAAAGACCTCCGGCCCGGCCTCCCCGTAACCCCGGCCGTAATGCGCCGCCTTCCAGGTCTGTTCGTTCTTCTTGCACTGATTCTGGCTTCCTGCGCGACTTTGCCCTCTTCCCGGGGTGCGTCCCAGTGGATCGAGGTGCTCCCCCCGGCGTCCCCGGAATCGGTGTATGCATCGATCGATCCCTCCTCCCGCGGCTTGCTCGAGGCTCTGGCCCGGATAGCCGGAGCAGAGACCGAGCAGCTCGAGAGAATCACCACCCGCATCCACCGTGCCTACGTTCAGATTCGCTTCTCCCCCGGCGGAGCGCCGGAGTTCTCGCTGATCGCGCTGGGCGAGGTAACGCCCACCTCGGTGGCGCTGCAGCTCAATCTCGATCCTGCCTGGCAGCGGGTACTGTTATCGAAGTTCCCCGGTCGTGGTTTCACGGGTTCCCACTGGTCGTATCGTACCTACTGGAGGAATGCTGCTTCGGGTCTGCAGATTGCCGTCCCTCAGCGGGGCGTCCTGTTTGTTGCCCGGGGTGCGCCGACCGCTGCGGCGCTCATGCTGCAGCGACTCCAATCTCCCGGTGTCGGTCCGCTTCAGCCGGAAGCCGCCCAAGATCTCGAGACTGCGGATATTTTCCTGTACTTTCCCGATCCCGTCGGCCTGGCCGCTTCGTTGGGCTCGGGTCTGCTGTCCCAACAACTCCCCATCCGTCAGGTCTGGATCAGCGCTGAAGCGGAGCAGGACAGCTACGACCTGGAGGCGGTGTTTCTTCTCTCCGAGGTGGAAAACCTTCGGGCCGTGGAATTGCTGCTGCGGCTGATGCTCACCCTGTGGTTGCGTAAGGCCGAGGTTGAGGATCCGGTAGGAAAACTCAAGGCCGCGCGAATACGTGTGGAGCAGGGTTCGGCCCGCATCGATTCTCTCAGCCTGACCAGCCCGGAGATCGCATCCTTTTTCCAAGCCCTCGTGCCCGAGGGTTTTCCCGCCGATGGGCAGCCGCAATGAGCGAGCCTCTGATTGTCGTAGATTATGGGTCCGGGAATCTGCGCAGCGTTGAAACGGCTCTGCGCTTCCTGGGTGCGGAGTTTCGAATCTCCGACAGTCCGGAGGAGGTGCTCGCCGCCCGACGGCTGATCGTTCCGGGGGTGGGGGAGGCTCGGGCTGCCATGGAGGAACTTTCCGCATCCGGATTGGGTCAAGCCATCGAAGCCTTCTGGCGTGGGGGGCGTCCCCTCTTGGGCATCTGTCTGGGCTGCCAGATCATCTTTGATCTTTCAGAGGAGCGGGGTACCGCCTGTCTCGGCCTGCTGCCGGGGAGGGTCGAGCGGTTTTCATCCGAAGGGGGGAGAAAGGTCCCCCACATGGGATGGAATCGGGTGTACCAAGCCCGTTCCCACCCGCTGTTCGCCGGCCTTGCCGACGGCGCTTTTTTCTACTTTGTACACTCCTACTATCCTATACCGAAGGACGAGCGGGTGGTGATCGGGGAATGCGAATACGGTCTACATTTTGCCGCTGCGGTGGCCCGGGACAACCTGGTCGCCTGTCAGTTCCATCCGGAGAAATCCGGCAGCAATGGTTTGAGTCTGCTGAAAAACTTCCTGCGCTGGGATCCTTGAGAGGGGAGCATGCTGGGGAAACGCATCATCGTCTGCCTCGACGTGCGGGACGGGCGGACCACCAAGGGGGTCCGATTCAAAGACAACCTCGAAGTCGGCGACCCGGTAGATATGGCGCGACAGTACTACGACCAGGGAGTCGACGAGCTGACCTTCTACGATATTACCGCCTCGGCGCAGCGCCGGAAGATCTTTATCGACGTTGTGGAAAGAGTCGCCCGGGTAATCTTCATTCCCTTCGCCGTGGGCGGCGGCATCGGCTCGGTGGAAGATATGCGGGAAGTTTTACTGGCCGGGGCCGAAAAGGTCAGCGTGAACTCCCAGGCTGTCCGGCAGCCTGGGATCATCACCGAGGGGGCATCCCGATTCGGCAGTCAGTGCGTGGTCCTGGGCATGGACGCCGCTCGGGATCCGAGCATGCCCAGCGGTTACCGGGTGTTCATCGACGGAGGTCGGGTGGCGACCGATCTCGACGCACTGGGCTGGGCCCGCCAGGCGGAAAAGCTGGGCGCAGGGGAGATTGTGCTCAATTCCATCGACGCCGACGGCAGCCAGGGTGGCTACGAACTGCCCCTGACCCGCCTGATCTCCGAAAGCGTCGGTATCCCCGTCGTGGCTTCCGGTGGAGCGGGGCAGCCGAGCCACCTTCAGGAAGTGTTTGTGGAGGGAAAGGCCGATGCCGCCTTGATCGCCTCTATGGTACATTTCGGTACCTATTCGATCGGACAGATCAAGAGCTACCTTCACCAGCGGAATATCCCCGTCCGGCTCGACGATTCGACTTGATTCCCCCGCTGCTTTGGAATTACTTTTGAGGGTATGAAAGCGATTCAGATACAGAAAAACGGGGGCCCCGAGGTGATGGCCCTGACCGAGGTGGTTGTACCGGAAGCCGCGGCGGGTCAGGCAATCGTAAAGCTGGAAGCTATCGGGGTCAACTTCATTGATGTCTATCAACGCAGCGGGTTGTATCCTGTCGAGCTGCCCTACGTTTTGGGTGTGGAGGGGGCCGGAACCGTGGATCAACTCGGCCCGGGGGTCGAACCCTTTCGGATCGGCGACCGGGTGGCCTGGGTCGGAGTTAGCGGAGCCTACGCCGAGTACGCCGCGGTGCCGGCGGACAAGCTGGTCAAGCTTCCGGAGGCTGTCGGTTTCCGGGATGCCGCGGCGGCGATGCTCCAAGGCATGACCGCCCACTACCTGGCCGTGGAGACCTACCCGATCAAGAAGGGGGATGCGGTGCTGGTCCATGCCGCTGCCGGCGGGGTGGGGCAGCTGCTCGTTCAGCTCGCCAAGCGCCGGGGAGCCCGGGTTTTAGCCACGGTGTCAACAGAACAGAAGGCGGAGCTGGCCCGTAAGGCGGGAGCCGACGAGGTGATCCTGTACAGCGAGAAGGATTTCGAATCCGAGGTCAAAGCCCTGACCGACGGTAAAGGGGTGAACGCGGTCTACGATTCGGTGGGTCAGGCTACATTCCTCAAGAGCCTGGAGTGCCTTTCCCTGAGGGGATTCCTGGTCAGTTTCGGTCAGTCCAGCGGCAAGATTCCCGACTTCGATCCGGCGATCCTGGGAAGAAAAGGCTCGTTGTACCTGACCCGGCCGTCGCTGTTTCACTACATCGCGGACAGGGAAAGCCTCGAGAGAAGAGCTTCCGAGGTTCTGGATTGGGTGTCAAAGGGAGAGCTTCGTCTGCATATCGGCGACACCTTAAGGCTATCCGATGCCCCCGATGCTCATCGCCGGCTGGAGGCCCGAAAAACCACGGGCAAGGTGTTGCTCCTCCCCTAGAGGATGAAGCTCCGCCGGACTCACTCGTTTTCAGCTTGAGCCTTTGACCCGCAACGCTTTTGGGTTGTCTACGGCCGGGATTTGTAGTAAATTGTCGGCTGGGAAAACCGGATAACTCAGGAGTTGAAGATGCCCACCTACGAGTATGAATGCAGATCCTGCGAACATCGTTTTGAAGAGTTTCAGAACATCAACGACGATCCGATCAAAATCTGCCCGAAGTGCGGAAAATCCGTGCGCCGGTTGTTCGGCGGCGGCATGGGCATTATCTTCAAAGGAAGCGGTTTCTACACAACAGATTACAAGCGCTCTCCCGCCGTCACCGGCGGAAACGGTTCTTCCAAGTCCAAGGAAAGCAAAAGCGACTCGACGACCAGCTCCACCGAAAAGAAGGGCTCATCCAGCGACTGATTCTTCCGTGGTCTGAGCGACCGCCTGCGCGATCGAACCTTCGAGCCCGAGAGATCGGAAGGAGCTTACCATTCTGTTGATCTCCGGGCGAACAACGGGATGATCCGGGGCGAAGAGGGTGCAGCAATCTTCATAGGGCAGAATGGAAGTCTCGAAGGTGCCGATGTCATGGGCCAGCTGGATGATCTCCGCTTTGTCCATTCCGATCAGCGGTCGAAACAGGGGCACTCCGGTATAGCTGCCGGTGAAGTGCAGGCTCTGCACGGTTTGGCTGGCCACTTGGCCGAGACTCTCTCCGGTAACAAGACAATCATACTCGTGCAGATGAGCCAGGCGATCGGCGATCGTCAGCATTGCGGCTCGTACCAGCAGTGTGGTCGCTTCCTTGTGAGCAGCTTTGTTGATCCGAAGCTGGATCTCTGTGAAGGGTACGATCCACAGCCGCAATCCCGTTGCATAGCTCGAGAGAATCCCCGCCAGAAGCTGTACTTTTTCTCTGGCCTGCTCCGAGGTATAGGGGGGCGTGTGAAAGTACACGGCGTCCATGGCCAGTCCTCTCTTGGCCATCAGGTATCCGGCCACGGGTGAGTCGATGCCTCCGGAGAGGAGCAGCAACCCCCGGCCGCTCGCACCCAGGGGTAATCCCCCGGGAGCCTTTGCACTCGAACCGTACACGTATACCCGCTTGCGGACCTCGACCTGCATGATCCAATCCGGGCGGTTCAGGTCCACCTTCAGCTCGGGAAAACGGCTGCGCAGACGGTCGCCGAGGATACAGCATATATCGTAGGAGCTGTGGGGAAAGCTCTTGTCAGATCGGCGGGCTTCGATCTTGAATCGTTTGCCCCGGCTGCGCATCAACCCTTCGGCCAGCGCGCAGGCTGCCCCTTGAATCTCCTCAATGTTTTTGGCCACGGCGTAGCTTTTCGAAAAGCCGACGATCCCGAAGGTATGAGCCAGGGTGCTCTCGATTCTACAGCTGGCATCGGGCGCCTGATCCGAGGGGGGAGGATAGAGGTATAGGCGTCCCCAATCTCTGCGAAACTTGATCGGCAGATCGGATAGCTTCATTCTGATATCATCGCGAACCCGGTTTTCAAAATCTTTACGGTTTTTCCCCTTCAGGGAAAGTTCTCCATATTTGATCAGGTAGAGACGGTCCATGTTCAACCCGTGGAGATTTTCAGCAGCTCGGGAATCCGGCGCTTCAGCGCTGCTGCCAGCCCTCTGAGCTGTAGACCGGCGACTCGGGGCCCTATGGACAGGCGGAGGGCGGAGAAGGCAATCTCCTGAGAGATCCCCATATTCTCCAGCACCCGAAAACGATCCTTTTTCTTGGAGGAGCAGGCAGATCCCGTAGAGACGAGGAACCCCTCCTCCTCGCAAACCCGAACGAGCAGTTCTCCCGGCAGAGGAGGAATGGAGAAATTGAGGATGTACGGGGAGAAGGGGGCTCCCGCCTTCTCAAGGCGTTCGCCGTTGGTCAGGATCACCTCCGGCAAACTTCTAAGTTCCTCGATAAAGGACCCCATCGCCGCTTCCGCCCGCCTGTGATTCTCCGACACCCGCGGGCAGGTCTTTTCCGAAGCAAGGACAAACCCATAGATACCTGGAAGATTCTCCGTTCCCGGCCGGAGGCCCGATTCCTGCCCGCCGCCGGAGTAGAGAAACTCTTGGATCCTTCCGGTGCGGACATACAGGGCTCCCACTCCCCTGGGCCCGCCGATCTTATGGGCGCTCAGAGCGGCGCTGTCCACGCCGAGCAGGTCCGGCTGAAATGGGATCTTTCCAAAGCCCTGGACAGCATCGGTGTGAAGCAGGATTTTTTTTCCACTGCGGTTTTGAAAATCCCGAAGAGCCTCGGAAATCTCCGCCAATGGCTGAATCGACCCGGTCTCGTTGTTTACCAGCATCACCGCCACCAGCGCGGTCCTTTCGTCCAGAGAAGAAAGAATACGGTTCGGATCGATCCTGCCCGATGCATCGGCCGGGACCAGTGCAACCTCGAAGCCCAGGCGTTTGAGGGTCTGGGCGGGTTGGTACAGCGAGGGGTGCTCGATTCCGCTGATTACGATCCGCCGGTCCCTCTTCTTGTGCAGCAGGGAGAACAGGACCATGTTGTTCGATTCGGTTCCACCGGAGGTGAAAACCACCTCCTTGGCCCGACAGCCAAGGACCTTGGCCATCCGCTGCCGGCAGTCGTCGAGCAGTTTTTCCGCTTCCCGTCCCGCGCCGTGGACGGCGGAGGGGTTGGCGACCAAGGTCCGAGATACCTGTAGAATCTGTTCCTGAATTTCCGGATCCGGCGGTGCCGAAGCGGCCCAGTCGAGGTAGAGTGAGCTCATGATTGATATCTTGGGGGAATATAGTGAAAATGAAAAGGGGAATCAACGTGGAGAGCTTGCAGGTTTATAATAAACAGGTTATTCTATATAGGATTATGACAAAAATAGACGAATTGGCTGCCATGATGAAGGCCTGCGGTCACCCGCTGCGTTTGAAGATTCTCTGCGCCATAGAGATGGGGGAGGAAACCTGCGTGTCCGAGTTGTGGAGCTGTCTGGAACAATCCCAGCCGGTGGTTTCTCAGCATCTGGCCGTGTTGAAGCGCAGAGGAATCGTGACCTCCCAGGTGCAGGGAAACAAGCGGGTATACCGGATAAGTGATCCGTTCATCCGCAGTCTTGTCACAACGATGGTCGATTCCGTTGATGAGCTCAAAGAGAAGATCAAGAGCATTCAACAGTCC
>JAGLQP010000089.1 GCA_023136785.1 Spirochaetales bacterium | reverse complement strand
GGCGATAAGGCTTCCGGTTGAATGGCCGAGAACAAAGAGATGTTGGTGTTCTCCGGTTTTCACCACGGTGTCCAAGAACGTCCTGACATCCTGAAGGTAGTCGTGAAAGTGTTCCACGTGCATCTTCAGGCGGTCCGGCAGCATCCGCTCCGAGAATCCTATCCCCCGATGATCCATCGAATAAAGAGACATGTTCAGATCCCGTAGGTCGTAGAAAAATTCGGCGTACTTGAGGTAGGTCTCGGATTTCCCGGGGAGCACGACCAGAGCTCCGGAGGTGTTCTTCTTTTCAAAGCAGAGATAGCGGATTTTTAGCCCGCCTACCCCGGCAAACTCTCCAAAGCGTCCGTTTTTGTAGAACGGCAGTACCCGGGACTCGTATTTGCTGCGGAACGTCCGTTCGTTATCCATAGTCGATCGATATACTATACGATCCTGGAAATTTCGCAAGCTGTCTGCGAGACCGATATTGCTTGCCGGCCGGTCACACTGATTTTATCATTTTGTCATTTGAAGAGGGGTGAGAGATGAAGTGGGCGCAGTGGACAACATCGAGATCGATTCACTGGACCAAAAAACCCTGAGCATGGTGCTGCAGGAGGACCACCTTTTCTGCCAATAGGTGAGTGGAATCGTACATGTATAGTCACCCGAAGTCACGCTTTGTAAAACTCAAAGCAATAAAACCAAACAAGTACAACCTTGAATCAATCTCTGTTTTTCAAATGTTTATCAAAAAAGTCCCACACGGGATAATCTGTTGACATGTTGATATTTACAGCATGCCCCACATCTTTCTGCAATATCAAAGTGTGGGAAACGCCGATCTCCTTCATCTTTCTATCCAAGAGTTGTGCCTGCTGCGGCGGTACCGTTTTATCCTGATCGCCATGTATCGTAAGCACCGGCGGATCGTCTTCACTGATATACGTTGTGGGGCTGGCCTGACGGTATTTTTCCGGCATCTCTTCAAGAGAGCCCCCTATTAACCACATAATCATGTTTTTATCTACGTATCTAGTTTCAAAAAAACTCGCTAGGTCGGTTGGACCGGATACGTTGAATACTGCCTGCACCCTGCTTGAGAAGTTCAGATTTCCGCAATCGCCCTCTATACCGTCCGATGAATCTGTAAGACCGAGCAACAGAGCTAAATGACCGCCAGCTGAATACCCGTATGCTCCGATGTGTGCAGGGTCAATCATGTATTTTTCTGCATTAGCCCGAAGCCACCGCACAGCACATTTTACGTCATGTACCTGAGCAGGGAATGGATATTTTGTCTTTGTATCATCTTTAACACTGGTCAGACGGTAGTCCACACTCACGGCGACATAGTCTCTCTCTGCAGCCCGTTTAATATAAATCGTTTGTCTAGATCCCGTGAACCAGCCGCCTCCGTGAATAAATACCAAAGCAGGATACGGTCCTTCACCTTTCCCAGGTCTGGCGAGATCAAGTTTCAAATCGACGCCATCGACGGTACCAAATACGATTCCTTCCTCAAAAATGAATGATTGCTCCTCAGAACTATTTTCAGTGGTTTGGCAGCCAATCAAAGACAGCGCAAGAAAAAACGGGATCAGGGTCAAAATCGGATTTCTTTTTTTCATTCGGTTGCCCCCTTTGGTTAGCGTTTTAATGACCATCATACTTTTGATATACAATCTCTGCAATCAAGCATCAAAGCTGGCTGCTAATACCATTCTAACTAAATGGTGTATAAATTACCAAGAAAAGTGAACCTCAGTCTCAATCACATGGGTAGAATTCGTGAGGCCCCAGCACGTTCTATACGAACGCTTGCGTTCAGACTGGGGATGCAATAGCATGTTCTGTACCGTATGATCCGGATCTTGTTCATCGATGACGATCCTCAAGCCCAAAAGACCCTGAGCATGGTGCTGCAGGAGGACTACACCGTGGTCTCCGCCCTTACCGCCGCCGAGGGGCTGGACGTGCTGGAGAAAACCGATCCCGATGTGGTGCTCCTCGACATCAATCTACCCGACAGGAGCGGTCTCGACGTACTGGATGAGATACTCCAGCGCCCGGCGGCCCCGGCCACCATAATGCTGACTGCCTACGGGGAGGTGGAGTTCGTGAAACGAGCCATCCAGGCAGGGGCCTACGACTACCTTCTCAAACCGTACGTTCTTGAACAGCTGGAAGGCACGATTCGCCGGGCCGTGGAGAATATTGCCCTGCGCAGGGCCTACATACCGAGCGCAGATCCGCAGGTGATGGGGAAGCTGATCGGAGAGAGCAGAGTCCTGAAGGAATTGAAGAGCTTGATCGGACGCTTTGCCGCCGCAGACTCACCGGTGCTGATCCAAGGGGAGAGCGGCACGGGCAAGGAGCTGGTGGCCAGAGCCCTCCACGGGCTTTCCCCCCGAAAGGAAGGAACGTTTCAGGCCATCAACTGCGGTGCTATCCCGGAGACGCTCGTGGAAGCCGAAATGTTTGGATCCGAGAAGGGTGCCTACACCGGCGCTACTACCCGGGCGGGGTGTTTTGAACGAGCCGACGGAGGGACGATTCTTCTCGATGAGATTGGGGAGCTGCCTCTGAAGGCCCAGGTCACCCTGCTGCGGGTGCTGGAGTTCAAGGAGCTGTACCGGGTCGGGGGAACCAAGGCGATTTCCCTCAACCTGCGGGTGCTGTCCGCCACCAACCGGGACTTGAAGCAAGAGGTGGAAGAGGGCCGCTTCCGGGAGGATCTATACTACAGAATCAATGTTCTGTTCTTATCGGTTCCTCCCCTTCGTAGCAGGGACGAAGACGTCTCTCTTCTCTGCGCCTATTTCCTGCAGCAGCAAAGGCAGTCAAATCTTCGAATCCATCCTCAAGGCCTAGAGAAGCTTCTCAACCATTCCTGGCCCGGAAACATCCGGGAGCTTCGCAACGTGATTGAACGGGCTGCGGTTCTCTCCGACGGGACTGAGATACAGGCGCGGGATATTCAATTTTCCTGATATCGACGCGCCGGTTCCGGGTCCTAGCGAAGCGGGCGCGCGTGGATTCCTTCGAGGACCCAGGCCGTCTCCCCTTCTGCGATTTCCACAGTCTGGAGGGCCATGGCCACAATCAGGAGGTGGTCGTTGGCCGTAATGACTCCTGGTGGAGGAGTTCGGGGTGCCCGGGCCGGAAACATGCTGGCGAACCGGGCTCCTGAGAACAGAACCCAGCAGGAGTAACTGCGAACCTCTTCCAGACCGATCCATTCCCCAGATACGAGCTCGACCTGGACGAGGAAGCTCTCTTCGGCGGAATCCAGGATAAGAATATTGGTCACCGTGCCGTCCAGCACGAGAAAGCGATCCATCAACCCGTAGGCGCTGGCCGTGGCTTCATCGAGCTGACTCAGCGTCTTTATGGTGACCGAAAAATCCGTCACGGCATCGAAGTCCCCGTCGTCGATGGAAAACAGAGCAGGGGCCGTGAAGAACAGGAGGGTAACGGAAAGGGCGGCAATTGCTCGTTTCATACCGAGAATATTAGATGCTTCTGCTGGTCGGGTCAAGGATCGATTCCTCTGTGAGCAACCAAACCGCTTATCCTACGGAAGATCCCCGCCAGCCGTTCGGCCTCGCGTTTCTCTAATGCCGCCCGGGCCAATATGTCCCTGAGAAAAACCGCCAGCTCATCCGGGTCTCCCTGGGTGAAGAAACCGATGTTGGCCAACGAGGTAATCATCAGTGAAATGAGGGAGTCGAGCTCGCCGTGCGGCAGGGGACGAAATGTTTTTGCTCCCCCTTTTTCGGCCAGACGGCGGAAGATCTGGAAGGTGATGATCTGTACGGCATGGGACAGGTTCAAGGAGGGGAACTCCGGGGAGCTGGGTATCTGAGCCGCCAGGTGGCAGTGGGACAGGTCTCGGTCGTTTAATCCGGAAGCCTCGTTGCCGAAAACAATGGCGCAGGGACCCTCTTCGATCGAAGCGATTCGCTCGGCAAGCTGTTCCGGAGAAAGGGTGAAGTACTTCCTCCATTTTCCCAGCCGGCGGGTGATTCCGGCCACCAACACGGCATCCCGGATCGCTTCTTCCAGTCCGCTGCACCGTACTGCCCGATCCAGCACATCGACCGCATGCACTGCGGTGATCGCTGCCTCGTTCCGATCGAACCTGTTCTGCCCCACGATGTACAAGCTGCCGAACCCCATGGTTTTCATGGCCCGACACACCGAACCGATGTTCTTGCTTTCCTGCGGTTCTACCAGGATAATGCGAATATTCGCTTCTGTTAGTGCCATTGTCGATATCTTCTTTTTTTAAAGATGTCGTTGTCAATACGGAGCTACGGGCCGATATAATGAACGATGTAGGGTAATCTCTGTTCTGTTGATATATATTTTTTGGGGGGTTGAAAGGACCTGCATCGACCATTATTATCAGCAGTAACTGTTTGACAAGGGAACAGTTAGTTGTATAATATTAGTTTTAATTATACGGTGGTAGTCTAGCAATGATGAATAACGATATCGTACCGGGATTTGACGACGAAAAAGACGACAGCCTCAAGATAAGACTTCAGAAGATCGACGAGGCAGCTGGCTGTCTTGTGCTCTATCTCACCGGTTATATCGACACCTACAACTCCAACTACTTTCAGAAGCGCGTGGCGAAGACCGTTGAGTCAGGATTCACCCGGCTTATCTTCCACTGCGCCGGTTTGAACTACGTGTCCAGTACCGGAATCGGCTCTTTCACAGCTTTTCTGAAAGCCGTCAAACCTCGAGGCGGTGATCTGGTGCTTCTGGAGATTCAGCCGAAGGTGTACGAGGTCTTTCAATTGCTGGGCTTTTCCCAGTTTTTCAATATCAAAGAGAATCTCGAGGAAGCGGTAGCCTTCTTCGCCCAGAAAGGTGAGGGAGCTCAGCGCGGTCCATTTCCGAAGATCTTCAAGTGTCCGATCTGCAGTAAGAAGCTCAAAGCGACGAAGTCTGGACGTTTCCGCTGTTCCGAGTGCAAAACAATTTTAGCGATTGATAATGCCGGTCAGGTGTTGCTCGGCTAATATACGTATTCTTCAGACCCTATCTGGACCGTGTATCATGAGAAAGAAATTCCCCCAGAAAACAGGAGAGAGATATGGGCGGTGAGGAAAAAGTACGTTCGTACCTGCTTGATCTTGGTCTGTCTTACGAAGAGGTCGGAGACAGTACCTTCCTGATCAACGATGAAGAAAAGGGTTTGAAGAACATCGTTGCAATGGTTTCCGAGCCTCTGGTGATTATTCGTGTTAAAGTGATGGAAACGCCGGACAGCGACCGGGAACAGCTGTACGAGGAGTTGCTGCGTTTAAATGCAGAGGATTTGGTACATGGCGCGTATGCCCTGGAAGGGGATCACGTGATTCTGATTGACACCTTGGAAGTGGACACCATGGATCTGGAAGAGCTGAGGGCTTCCTTCGAAGCGATCGGGCTGGCTCTGGTCCAGCACTACAAAGTGCTCGGCCGCTACCGCCGGAAGAGTTAACGGGAGGGTGTGTAATGGGACTGTTTAGCCGCTTTAAACGGGCCGTTAAATCCAATATCAACGATATGATCAGCAAGGCGGAAAACCCTGAAAAGATGCTCAACCAGCTGATCGTAGAAATGAACGAACAGCTGATCGAATCAAAGAAAACTGTAGCCGTTGCGATTGCCGATGAAAAGAAGCTGGAGCGCCAGATCGTAATGAACAGGGATCAGGCCGATGAGTGGGAACGCAAGGCCATGCTGGCTGTCAAATCGGGAGAAGACGACATGGCCAAAGAAGCGCTGCTGCGTAAACAGGAGTACGATAACACGATTCGTCAATACCGGACGCAGTGGGAAGCTCAAGCTGAATCTGTTGAACAGCTTAAGGGAGCACTGCGGCAGCTGCAGCAGAAGATCGAAGAAGCTCAACGCAAGAAGAACCTGCTCATTGCCCGTGCCAAGCGAGCAGAGGCCCACAAGCGGATGCAACAGACGATGAGCAGCATGGCAGACACCTCGGCTTTTGAACTATTCGACAGAATGTCGGAGAAAGTGGAGCAGATCGAGGCGGAAGTGGATGCCATGCGGGAAATCGAAGCATCGGCAACAGGAGATGCTCTCGAGAGGCAATTTCAGGCCCTCGAGGCTTCGGATTCTTCGGCTGATAAACTTCTGGGCGATCTGAAGGCAAAGATGGCGCAGCTGGAAGACAAGACAAATAAAAGCGAAAAACCGGAAAGCTAAAGAACCCTCTCTCCGTGTAAATCTGGTAAGCGAAGATCAGCTGCTGATCCAACGGCTGACTCTGTACTGCCAAAAAAATCCCCGAATCCGGGTAACTCCTTCCACCTCTCCTCTCTATGAAAGCGACTTCGATGCTGCTCTGATCCTGGCTTCCCTGCTTTTGCAGCAGGGTTTTCCGAAGCGAGAGATGGAAAGCCGCCTCCACGCGGAGGGCTGCAGCCTCATAGCTTGTGGGCCGGCGGAGCTTCTGACGGGTTGCTTTCTCGCAGGTTGCGATGATTTTCTCAAGGAACCCTGGAGTCCGGAGGAACTGGAATGGCGGCTCCGGAAGCTTGCCAAACGAAAAACTCTGAGCTTCGCCTTTCCTTGGGGCAGTTTCGAAATTAGGGGACTCGAGCTTTGTACTCCCGCAGGGAGCTGTCTGCTCTGCGCTCAGGAGCAAAGGATCCTGCGCATGCTGGCCACAAACAGGGGTGAGCCGGTATCGAGAGACGCTCTGTACTACGGGATTTGGGGCAAGCCCGCATCAGCGAAAAGCCGGGTTGTCGACGTGCATATCTCATCCCTGCGGAAAAAGCTGCTGCGGTTGTTTCCAGAAAGTGACGGGTGTATCCGCTCGGTTCGCGGTGTCGGCTACCTGATCGCCTGAGAGGGTGGTCGTTCTATTCCTTGACCACCACATTCTTCAAGAAAGCCATGAAGTCGTGGCCGAGGTGACGGGCGCGAATCGTGTTGCCGCGGACCAGACCGATGGGAGTTGATATGGATCAGGCGGCCGAAGGCCCGGTCATCCCCTGCTTTGGTCTGAAGAATCAGTTCCCGTGCTTGCAGTATATACACCTGTGGACGGAGATTTATTCAATTACACGAAGTAGGGGCGGGAGAGCTGATCTTCGATCCTGTTCAGGAGCTCGTTGAAGGTGAAGGGCTTTACCAGGTAGTCTGCAGCGCCTGCCCGCCTGGCCTGATCCATTGTAACCGAGTCCGAGCGGGAGGAAATCATAATCACCGGGATTTCCTCGTAGTCATCGAGATTCTTCAACAGCGAACAGGCTTCTATACCATCGATTCCGGGAAGGGCGACGTCTAGGATGATCAGGTCGAAGCTTTTGGCCTGAGCTTTTGCATACCCCTCCGCCGCGTTTGCGGCCGTCTCGACGTTGAA
>JAGLQP010000088.1 GCA_023136785.1 Spirochaetales bacterium | reverse complement strand
AGATCCTCCTGGAGGCCGGCTACGGCCGGAACAAGGTTATCGGGGTCACCCAACCCCGCCGGATCGCCGCGGTATCCGTTTCCGGGTTCATCGCCCGGCAGCAGGGCACGAGCATCCCCGATATCATCGGATACAAAATGCGCTTCGAAGATCAGACAGACCAGCGAACCCGCATCAAGATCATGACGGACGGGATCCTGCTGCAGGAGATCAAGGCGGACTACAGCCTTTCCCGGTACAGCGTCATCATGGTGGACGAGGCCCACGAGCGCAGCTTGAATATCGATTTCATACTCGGACTGCTCAAGCGTGTTCTCGAAGAGCGCCCGGAGTTCAAGATCGTCGTCTCTTCGGCCACGATCAACGCCGAAATCTTCAGTGAATATTTCGACCGCTGTCCCATCGTCAACATCGAAACACCGATGTATCCGGTTCAGATTCTCTACGAGCCTCCGAAACCGGGAAGCGGTCCGGAAGCGGGAATTGAGAAAATCGCCCAAATCGTGGGGAATATCGAGCCGCGGGGGGACATCCTGATCTTTCTGCCCGGTGAGGGGGCAATCAAGAACTGCATCGCCCAGATACAGACCCTGCCGATTCGAAAGACCCTCGAGGTCCTGCCTCTGTATGCCAGACTCTCCTCGGAGGAGCAGGAACGGGTATTTGTCGAATATCCGGGAAAGCGGAAAGTAATCGTAGCCACGAATATCGCTGAAACCAGTGTTACCATCGACGGGATTATGACGGTGATCGACAGCGGATTGGCAAAAATCAATTTCTACAACCAGCGCAATTACACCTCCTCACTGATCGAAGTTCCCATCTCACGAGCCTCGGCGAATCAACGCAAAGGACGGGCCGGCAGGACCCGCCCGGGCGTCTGCTATCGTTTGTACTCCCGTAAAGATTACGAGCTTCGCGCCCTGTTCACCACCGAGGAGATCCTGCGCACCGATCTTTCCGAGGTGGTGCTGCGCATGGCGGAGCTGGGGATCAAAAACTTCGAGGGTTTCGATTTTCTCTCCCCCCCCAACCGCGAGGGGATCCTGAGCGCCATCGATACGCTGCGGCTTCTCGATGCGTTGGACGAACACAGGGAGGTCACTCCCATCGGGCGGCGTATGCTGGACTTCCCGATTCTTCCCCGACTTGCCCGGGCAATCGTGGAAGGGATCAACAACTATCCGAACGTGCTCGAAGAAATCCTGATCGGGGTGACCTTTCTTTCCACACGCAATCCCTTCTTCCTCCCCCCCGGCGAGGAGTTGGAAGCCCGAAAGGCTCACCATACCTTTCGCGACCCCATGGGAGACTTTATCTCCTACCTGAAACTGTTTAGGGCTTACCGAAGAAGTAAAAATCAGGAAAACTTTTGCCGGCGCTTCTACGTGGACCTGAGGACGATGAACGAGATCGTCAACATCAAAATCCAGCTGGAGGAAATCCTCGCAGGACTTGATATCCCTGTAGGTTCCGGGGGGGAGGCTGCGGATTATCTCTGTGCAATTGCCCGTGGACTGATCCAGTTTGTCTGCGTACGATCGGGCAGGGGGGGGTACAAAACGGTTACAGCCGGGAGGATTCAGATCCACCCGGGATCCGTGATGTTTCGCGAAAATCCCCATTACATTGTCGCCGGGGAAATCGTCCGCACTTCGAGAACCTGGGCGCACTCGGTGTCTCCGCTCCGGCGTGCCTGGCTGCAACGCATCTCTCCCCTGCTGGCCCAACAGTTGATCGGCTACGACGTCGGCAAAACGGGTAAAACCGGGCCGCCTAAAAAGAGGGATTTTACGAATTATGTGAGAATTGGCGGGGAGCTGTTCGAGGTGCGGGTCGAAAAGGGAAAGAAAAAAACTGTCACCCTGCCCTGGGGAAAAATCCGACCCCTGGTCACCTCCGGGGATATCACCCTGCTGCCCCACTATCAAAAACTACGGGGCAAGGTCACCTTCGAAGGACATGATCTATTCAGCGGGATGCGGCTTTCCACGATATTGAAACTGATTCCCCGCATCGATCCGAAAGCAGGCATCCTGGAACGAGCCCCCGAGGGCAGCTACACGGTGCCGGAGGATTATCATCGGTTAGTCGAAACGCTACAGGATCTGCTGAAGCTTTGCCGGTTGAAAAACAAGAAGAAGCGGCTGGGATTCCTCGCCCTCCACACCGACGGCCGGGGCGTCTACTGGTTTC
This sequence comes from Spirochaetales bacterium, assembly GCA_023136785.1. GTDB lineage: Bacteria > Spirochaetota > Spirochaetia > SZUA-6 > DRHE01 > JAFGQJ01. Next base: position 5,188 of record JAGLQP010000088.1, on the reverse strand, counting down.
GCGGAACCCGGAATTACCTCACGGCGCTGAACGAAAGCCTCTACAGCCTTGAAACCCTGGCGGATGTTCGCGAGGAATCCCGCCGGGGTAGTGAGGAGATCAATCGTTTGTACAGAGAACTCTCGGAGGGGTTGGAGGAGCTCTGATGAGCTCGCAGGGGCTAATTCAACTGCGCTTTGAGGTTTACGATAATTTCCTCTTTCCCCAAAGCTGATGGAGTCACCACTTTACGCTTCAGGAGAACCGCGATGGTTTGGGAGATCTCCTTTTCACTGATTCCCAGTCGGTTGCGAGCCCAGTCGAGGAATTCGCTTAGGCGCACCCGGTGCCCCTTGAAGGTCGAAGTGCCCTTTTCCTTGGCGTATTGTTTGAGCCCGCTGAAGATCTGATTCTGACGGTTGGTACCGGCCATGTTCTGGATGATGAGATTGGCCTTGCGGATACGTTCGGAGAGGATGCGGATCATCTTCTTGGCAAAATCCGGATTGTTCTCGATCATCGTATCGAGCAGAGCCTCGTTCATCACCAGCATGCGGCAGGGTTTCAGGGCGATGGCCGTGGCAGAACGGGGTTTTTTCTCAATCAGCGCCATCTCACCAAATATGTCCCCTTCATGAAAGGTGACCAGGGTCTTGAATGCCTTGGCAGAGGTGCGCTTGCGGATCTCCACCTCTCCCTGGATGATGATGAACATCATATCCCCCTGCTCGCCCTCTCTGAAAAGCACCTGTTCCGGCTCAAAGGTTTTTACATACTTCTGGTAGATATTCTTGGTAATTTTCATAGGAATGTCCTCGCGGAACTCCGAAGCGTTTGGACAATCAGCTTCTCGTCAACTTCGGTGACAACAGTATCACCGATTCCCCGCTGAAGAACAAGCCGAAGTTTTCCTCCCCTCTTCTTCTTATCGACCTGCATGGCCCTCAAAATCGACTCCGGCTTCACCCCTTTTAGGGTCTCCAGGGCAAACCCATACGACCGGAGCACTTGGTTTACCAATGCGACGTAGCTACCCTCGGCCAGACCGATTGTTTCGGAGAGCAGAGCGGCCTGGAACAGGCCCCAGGCGACGGCCTGGCCGTGGCTCCAAGGCTTGAACCCGGTTTCCGCTTCCAGAGCATGGGCAAAGGTATGTCCCAGATTCAGGAAGGCCCGTTTCCCCGTTTCCTTGAGATCTTCTCCAACGATACCCCCCTTCAGGGCGATACAGCGCCGTACGATCTCTTCCATCACCTCCGGATCCCTGGCCAGGACCCGGTCTTTTTGCTCGAGAAAAATCCCGAGCAAGGTTTGATCGCCCAGAAGCGCCGTCTTGATCGCCTCGCCGATACCGGAGATGAACTCCTTGTCAGAGAGATGTTTCAACACGGACACATCGATCCATATCTCTTCGGCGGGATAGAACGTCCCGGCCATGTTCTTATATCCACCCAGATTGATCGCGGTCTTGCCGCCGATCGCAGCATCAACCATGGCCAGAAGGCTGGTGGGGACAAGAAACAAACGACTGCCCCTCATGAACAGGGACGCACTGAAGGCCGCTAAATCGCAGATCATGCCGCCGCCCACTCCCACGATCAGACCGTCGCGGCCTAACCCTGTTTCAAGTGCCCGATGCAGTATCCGCCGGGCTCCCGGCCAACTCTTGCTCCCTTCTCCCGGGGGAAGTACGACCTGGCAATACTCCGCCTTACCGGCTGGGGAGAAGAGTTTTTGGGTGTTTCTATCGAATACAAGGACCACTCCGGAACCGCTTGAAAATCGAGCCGGCTCAACCGAAGAACAGATAATGACCGATGAGGGAAAATCCCCGAATTGGAAGTGCAGGCTACCCTCTGCTCTCACGACACTTCACCTCCCAAGGATCGATACACACCGACGAAATCCGGGAATGATACTTGGGCGGCTTCGAAGCCGGAAACGGCCACGCCGTCGCGAACACCCGCGCCGAGAACAGCGGCGGCCATGGCGATGCGGTGGTCTCCCGCTGGATCGACCAGGCCGCTTCGAAGAGCTTGGGGACCGTCAAGAAAAAAACCATCCTCGGTCAGCTCCACAGCGCCCCCTACAGACCCAAGAAGATTGGCCACGGCGGCGAGGCGGTCGCTCTCTTTGTGGCGCAGTTCACCGGCGCCTCGGACACGGGTGGTCCCTTCGGCGAACGCACCCAGGACAGCGAGCAGAGGTATCTCATCGATGAGAGAGGGAATCTCGTCGGGAGTAACCTCCGTTCCGTGCAATGGGCCGGGCAGCACGTGCAGGGCGCCCCAGGGCTCTCCCCCGGTGGGCTCTCCCTCTTCCAGCTCGAGTCGAGCCCCCATACGCCTTATCACCTCGATAAATCCGAGCCGGCTCGGATTCAAACCGCATCTATCGACCCGCAGCTCCTGCCCACAGATCAGGGCCGCGGTGATAAAGAACGCCGCTGAGGATATATCTCCGGGAACAGTCAGCTCGAATGGGGATATGCGGTCGATCGGCTCAACAATCAGCCACTGTCCTTCCCGAGTTAAGGGCAGGCCGAGGAACTCAAACAGGCGTTCGGTGTGATCCCTCGAGTGGATAGCGCCTCCGATCCGCACTTTTCCCTCGGCTCGTAGGCCGGCGAAAATCAGGGCGCTCTTTACCTGAGCACTGGGAACCGGAAGCTGGTATTCAATTGGCTGGAGGTTTCCCGCTCCGGAAGAAAAAACCAGCGGTAGATACCGGCCCCCTTGGCGACCTTTGATATCGGCGCCCATCAGACGCAGCGGCCTGACAACTCGAAGCATTGGCCGCGACCGAACAGAGTCATCGCCTGTAAGAACCGCAAATAACCGCTGCCCAGCCAGCAGCCCCGCCAGCAGTCTAGTGGTGGTCCCCGAGTTCCCCGCATCAATTATGTCCGCAGGCTCCTGAAAGCCTCGAGTCCCTCTGCCTTCGATCTTCAACAAGCTTTGAGAATCCCCATCTCGTTCCTCCGCAAAGGAAACACCGAGTGACTCCAAACAGCGCCGCGTCGATATACAGTCTCCCGTGTCGAGCGGATTGTGCACATGACTCGAGCCCTCCGCAATACCTGCGACCATCAGGGCTCTGTGAGTAATCGATTTGTCCGGCGGCGGGACAATCTGCCCGCTCAATCCTTTTGGGGCCTGAAAGGTGAGGGTCATTAGAACCGCCAGGTATCCTTGAGCTCGAGGATTTGTGTGTAATTCTTGAGCTTGGAGATGGCCTTTTCCTGGATTTGCCGGACCCGTTCCCGGGTGATACCGAGCAACTTTCCCGTCTCTTCCAGAGAGTGCGGGCCGTCGCAGTCCAGTCCGAAGCGAAGTTTGATTATCCTCATCTCCCTCTTACTGAGCCTGTGCAAAACCCGTTGCAGGGTATCCTGGAGAGTCAGATGGAAGACCGTTTCGAAGGGTGCGTCGGAGTAGCGATCTCCGATCAGATCCACAATCCTGGTGATTTGATCGGCATCTACCGGCAAATCCAGAGACGTTGTCTCCTGGCTAAGCTTATGAACAAGAATGATCTTGTTCACGTCCGTATGCATATAGCGAGCCATTTCCTCAGTCGATGGATTTCGACCGAGCTCTTGAGTCAGGTGTTTGGCGACTATGTAGCATTTCTTTATCGTGTCGAGCATATGAATCGGTATACGGATTAATCGTCCCTTGTCTGCCAGGGCTTTGATGACTGCCTGCCGGATCCACCAGGTCCCATAGGTGGTAAACCGGCATCCCCTCTTATAGTCGAAACGTCCAACGGCCTCGATAAGCCCGATATTCCCTTCGTCGATAAGATCAAGCAAGGAAAGACCCCGATACTGGAACTTCTTGGCTATTGCCACCACCAAGCGGAGGTTACCGTTGATCATCCCGTACTTGGCCTGCACAAGCCGGCGCTGATGAACTTCCCGTTTGTTCTGATACGCCTTTGCCCGAATGCGCCCCTTATCGTATCGATTCTTCAGCTTTTCCAAGGCTGTCCGGCATTTCTCGATCTGTTTCCCTATCGACTGCTCCTCCTCCGCACTCAGAAGGGGATAGCGGGAAATTTCTTTCAGATACAAAGCCAGTGGGTCGAGCTCGCAGGTTCGATTGACTAACGCGGAAGGAGCTTCTCTATCGGAGATCTCTCCATCCATGAAAATGTGCCCATCCTCCAGGCATTCAACTTCGCGGAGCCAGCGAGGGATCTACGGGTTTCCCATTCCGGTATACGAGAAAATACAGCTGAGGTACTCCCTGGTGAACGTTTTTTCCCAACCGTCCGATTTCGGCTCCAGCGGCCACCGTATCCCCCACAGTAACCAGGGTTTCCTCGTTCCCCGCATAAACATAAGTATAGCCGTTTTCCCCTTCAATGAGTATCACCCGACTGAAACCCCTGTATGGACCGGCCCAGATCACCCGGCCCGAGGAAACTGAAAACACCGAATCTCCCATGTTTCCGTAGATCAGGGTTCCGGTTATTCGTCCGTCCAGATATTCCCTCGTCCCCGGATGCGGCCAGAGAAGATCGGTTTGAGAGCGCCCGTTGCTGCCGACGATCGGTGCTCCTGATTTCGGCAGATACAGAACCGTGCCGACCCTCAGGCTGCTGGAATCTGTGATTCCGTTGAAATCCATCAGAACATCGAGATCTACCCCGTATTTTCTCGATATGCTGTACAGGGTGTCTCCCTTTTCAACTTTGTACTGGGGTGGAATCTGGATTCTCGTGCCTTCGCGAAGGGATTGGGGATTTCCGATTCCATTGTATTCTTGGAGGACCTCTACAGGCACGTCGAATTTTCGGGAGATCCGGTATAGGGTCTCCCCCTTTTTCAGGGTATAGCTCTCATTGGCAGCGAGCACCAGGCAGGGAAGCAGAAAAAAAAGAACAAACAATGAGACGAGCACTGGAATTAAACGTTTTCGGTGGAACTCTGTGTGTATCGAAGAAATTACAAACGCCATAACAAAAGAGAGACCCAAAGAAATCTTCGGCTTTACCTTCGATAAACTAAACAGAGGAAACTCGGGCTGGGCGGATTCGAACCGCCGGCCTCTCGGACCCGAACCGAGCGCGCTAGCCACTGCGCTACAGCCCGTCTGGTTCCCGCCAGGGAACATCCATGTGCCCGCTGCCGGGATCAAAAAAAACCCCTTGCGGGGATCTACGGGAGCGACGGGGATTGAACCCGCGATCTCCGGCTTGACAG
>JAGLQP010000087.1 GCA_023136785.1 Spirochaetales bacterium | reverse complement strand
TCCAGGCTCTCCATAAACTCGAGCAAACGCTTTCGATTCTGCTCGCCCGCCGGATACTCCCGCCAGTCGATGAACAAACCGTGGAGCTCGTAATCTATCAGCACCCAACTCTTTCGTTTCGCCAGAGCAAGACTGAGGGCAAGGGAGTCTTTCCCGCCGGAGACACTGATCAGGATTCCCTCGCCATCTTCGATCATCCGATGCCTGTTGATTCCCCGACCCACCCTTTTTGTGAAGACATTTATCCGTTGGGTCGCCTGTGGAGACAATACAGGGGTAGGCATAGATCTACTGCAGTCCCTTCGACAGAACGCCCTTGACTCCGATCTTGCCGAGAGCGTCGATTAGATCCTCCTGGCCCTCTGCAAACAGGGAAATCGTTCGCAGTGAATTGACGAAAGCTCGAACGCTGTCCCGGTTGAACACACTCCGGGAACGTTCATACGGAATCACAGCGCCTGTATCCGCCTGCAGTACGAGCAGATGTACTTCGAAATTGATCGGTTCGGGCACATCGATAATCAGGCTTTCCAGTGGTAGTTTTCGCCTAAGGAGTTTCTCCACTTCTCTGCCGATATCCTCTTCAAAGCCGAGACGGTTATGAACGTCCTGGAGGTGAAGATGCACACTGTTCTTGGCGTCGAAGGGGATGCTGGCCACCAGCTTGAACAGCCGCCGTTCGGTAACTCGGCGGATCAGGTGTAACGGGGGAAAGGCGTGTTTTTCGGTCAGGGAGGAGAACTCATGATCATCCAGCCAGTACAGGTCCTGCTCTCGAAGCACCTTCTCCTTCAGGGCCAGGAGCACGGCTTTCTTGATCATGGCCGTGGCTATACGCACCGTTTTGTGCCAGTACACGGTTTTGTACATCAGGTATTTGGAAAACAGAATGCTTTCCACGGCGCTCAATCCCTTTTCCGTCACCGCCATACCATCGGAATGAGGCCGGATCTCGGCCAGGACGAAATCGACATCCTGGGTGCCATGGGGAACGCCGCAGAAGTAGGCATCTCGATTTAAATAGTCCAACTTATCCGGATCAAGAACTCCCGAGAGGAGGTTGCGAAAAAAACTCACCCCTCCCGCTCCGTTGTAGGACAACGCCGGATCCACAATCGCGGCCACCAGCTCCGGATCCGTGCCGACCTCTTCCTTTATCAACTTCGAAAGGTCCTTCTGCAGAATCCGCTCCGCGGTCAGAGATTCATGGCTGCGGAGCTCGAGATCTTTGAGGGAGTGAGCATAGGGGAAATGGCCAAGGTCATGCAGGAGGGCGGCACATAGGAAGGCCTTCGTACCCTCCAGGGATAGATCCCTCGCCGGGGTATAGTCAGGGCTTGTGGATTCGAGCATGGAAGTGTCGGCTGTGAAAAGATGAAGCATCATTCGCCGGGACAGGTGGAACACTCCGAGGCTGTGGTTCAAGCGGGTATGGGTGGCACCGGGATAGACGAGGTAGGTAGGCCCAAGCTGTTTTATCCAGTTCAGCTTTTGAAAAGCCTCGTGCGAAGCGATCTTCAACAGCCCTCTGGACAGGGGGATATTTCGCCACACGGGATCCTTTACCGGCTCGGTGTAATCCCGGACGAGATGATTGAATATACTGGAAATCGAGTCCATGATCGCCCTTACTATAATCTAATAACAACGACTCCTGCAAACCACCGCAGGATCTACGTTTGACGAATCGGACACGATCTGATAGAAAAAAGTATGAAATGGTGGTCTGTGCTCTCGGTTATTCTGCTTTTTTCTACTGTCTCCTGCGCACGAAAGGATGATCAAGCAAAAGCCGAGACTGAAGAACCGCCAAGGCCGACGGCGAGTGAGCAATCAGACGAGGGAGACACGGGAGAGGTTCTCAGCAAGCGGGAAATCACCCTAACTCAGGCAAAACCCGCAGCAGTGGAGCAGCCCGCCGCTGCCAACCAACCAGAGCAACAACGTCTTCTGACCCTGGAATCCAGTCAAGTATTGCCGGAGGATTTCAAAATCGGACCTCTGGCAAACCTGGTGGGGATCGATCGAAGCACCCAAGAGATGGTTTCCGTAGCAACCCGTTTTCTCAACGGCTTGCAGGAGGGGACGGTGGTGATAGAAACGCTGCACAACAGCGTGCGCGAGGAGCTGAAGAATTCGGTCAACCACTATCTCAATCAAGAGCTGATCCCTATCACCTATCGCATCGGTACCATTACCACACAATCCCAGCAAGTAAGTGATCAGAACCCGCCTCTAGGCCAGCAAAGAACAGCCTGGATGAACATCCGCCTGTTCGGGTCTCCCGGAGTATGCGAAGGGGAGCTCTACCTTGAAAATTCCGGCGGAAGGTGGTACATCTCTGATCTCCAGACCAACTTCGAGCTGCTGAAGCGGGCTTATTCCCGAGAGCAGGAAAAGTATTACCCTTCAGCCTACGGATGGGGGATCCAATAGCATGAACCGTGAGGAAGCAATTCAGTTGGTAGACCAATACGTACAGAGTGACTGGCTGAAAAAGCACAGCCTGGCCACGGCTGCGATCATGGAACGTCTAGCCGGTCGTCTCGGGGGCGACCCCGATACCTGGTGGATCATGGGCATGATCCACGATCTGGATTTTGATATCACCCAGGATCCCGCTGTGCACGGGCGAAAGAGTGAAGAGATTTTAAGGGAGCGCGGTGTAAGCGAAGAAATTATCAAGGCCGTTCTGGCCCACAATGCGGACGGATTAGGTCTGGAACGAACCGACCCTCTGGATTACGCCATTACGGCAGCGGAAAGCATTACAGGTTTGATCGTGGCCACGGCTCTGGTCATGCCGGACAAGAAACTTGCCTCGGTCAAACCCGCCTCTGTGGTGAAGAGGATGAAGAAGAAGGAGTTTGCCCGCAAAGTCTCGCGGGAGAGTATCATGCTCTGCGAACAGGCAGGGTTCACCCTGGAGGAGTTTTCCGCCATAGCCGTAGATGCCATGCAGAACATCGCAGAGGAGCTCGGTCTATGAAGCGCTGTTTCGGCATTATTTGGGTAGTTCTGCTCATTGTTTTCATCTCCCTACCCCTCTCGGCGGATATCCTGCAGGATATCGACAGAGCGGTGGCGGAGTTGGGAGATTACCTTCTTGGCGCAATCCCCGATGTAAAAAATCGGAATTTAACGATTCTCCCCTTTCTCTCCGACGAATATGGAAAGGTTACCTTAGGGGATCGGTTCAAGAGCGAGCTCGAACTCTACCTGGCCGCAGAGTACAGAAAGGTCAGGATCATCCCCCAACCGGAGGGAAGCAATACCTACACGGTGAGCGGAGTGCTGCAATCCTATCCCGGCAGGGTGCGTGTCATCTGCCGTATCACCAAACCGGACGGTTCCCTCGGTGGCGGCACCCGGATTGATATCCCCTCCACCCCGGAGCTACTCGCATTGCTCGAGCCCTCGGCAATCGCACAACCGAGAACCTTCCCATCCCCGCGAGACGATCAATCCACGGAAAACGGCTTTGTCGGACAGGATATGATGGAGGGGGATCCCTTCGAGCCGGACGATGCCCAGGGGTTTGAGGTTGATGTTCCCTCCTTCGGCACCCAGAGCTTCGGGCGTTCGATCACTCCCGGGGATATAGACCGGTTCAGATTCCACAAAACCAGTCGGGGAACGGTGGTGATGGAAGCCCAGACCAATGTCGATCTACAGCTTCTCCTGTATCGGGAAGGTGAGAACATACCCTTTGAAGTCGGCGGTAATGAAGGTAGCGCCGGCTTGAGGTTGGAAACCTCCTTAGAAGAGGGTTACTACGTAGTTGAGCTTCTGGCCTACGATTTTGGTGTACAGGGCTCCTACATATTTTCGATTGACTTGACCGGGCGGAGCAACGATGGATTCGAACCGGACAACCGTTTGGCCGAGGCCAAGCCGATCTTTCCGGACACCCGGCAGGACCGGGCTCTGCTTTCGGGTGATCAGGACTGGGTCGAGTTGTCCTTCACCATGCCTGCCTTCTACACGGTGTACACCACCGGAGTACAGGTCGACACCCAAATCGCTCTTTTCACGGATCAAGAGAGAGAAATCCTCGCGGACGACAACAGCGGCGCTCAGAACAATGCCTTCATCCCGCTGTTTTTGGGAACTCGTCGCATCTACGCCCGAATATCCGGAGAAGGCGCGTTGGCCACCGGGAACTACACCTTGGTTTTCGACAAAATCGATCCCATCCAGATCTTCCCGGAAGCAGGCATAGAGGAGTACGAGATCGATGAAAATCCCTTATCCTTTCAACTCCGCATCATTCAATCGGGAACCTACATTATCCGCAAGCAGGGTGTCCGGGGCGATGCAGGCTCGGCAACGGTAGAGCTTTTCAGTCTACCTTCCATGCAACCTGTGATGGGAAAAGATTCGCTTTACTCGCTTTCGGCAGGGGATTATCTTTTTGTTGTGAAGAGCGAACAAGTACAGCCTGTACGTTTCTGTGTCTCCCCAGAGGATGAAGGGGACAACTGTCTGCAGATGATTCGGGAGTGAGTGAGAATGGGAATTCGGGTCGGAAGAATCGTGAAGGAGTTCGTGTTCAAGTCTCTGATAGAGCAGAATGTCGAGCTCAATATCCATGGCCAGAGGAAGGAGATCGTGGGACCCGTTCTCGAGATCAAAGACGAGTACTTGGATGTAGAGATCCGTTCCGGGGATCCAAATCTTTTCTCAGTCGATGAGAACGTCCAGGTCTATTTTCTCTTTCAGAACAACTATCACACCTTCGAGTCCGTGATACTGGAAATAAGCGAAGACCGGGTCAAGCTGGTTCATCCGGAGGGGGTGTACAAAAACCCTCAGCGAAAAAACGAACGGGTGAAAATCTCGGACCGGGCAGAGGTTTTTTTCACGATCAAGGGGCAGAAGGTGAAGCTAAACTTCCCCAGATCCAATCGCTACACCGAGCTGTCACCGGAGGTTATCAATTCCCGTATCGATTTCGACTATTCCAGCATCAAAAGCCTCTATAAAAACTTTCGGGAAAAAACGATGGGCGAGGTAAGCGAAGCCCGCATCGTAATGATGCGCGAGAGGGTGTTGGACAAATATGAAGAGAAAGTCATGGCCGCGACCGGGAAGATGTTCTGGATACCGTCGACAGAGGAAGACTTTCCCATCAACGATCCGTATCCGGACGAGCGCCTGATAACCCGCAGGGATCTGGTCAAGTACGAAGAAGCCCTGGATCGTCCTCCCCACGTGATTACCAGCAAATTGGGGAACATTCTCTATGAGAAGCAGAAGAAGCAGATTCACTCTGAGTTGTTCTGTCCCATCCTCTATGATCTGTACCTGGTCGGGTATGTCTACCTGTGCAACAGAGAGGACAGGAAGGAGAAAATATCGAAAGACCTGCTGGAATACGCATATGATTTCTCCAGGGTACTGGGGTACTCTCTGCACCTGACCGGATATTTCACCTCAAACGACAGCATGGAACGCAGGTATGAAGCTCCGATCATTGACATCAGCGCTTCCGGACTGCTCTTTGCCCATCCTCGAACGGATCTGGCCGACAACCTGCTGATTCACACCGACATGGAGGTCACGGTTCGGTTTCCAGAGCGAACCATGGTCATCGGCTCCCGGGTACGGCGAAAATTTCATGACGCTGAAAGGTGTTATTTCGGGGTTCAGTTTCTCGATATCAATCAGGAAGACCTGAATTTTCTCTTCGAGAAGTTGTACGCCAAGCCCTACTCGATAGAAGAGGAAAACAAATGGGAAGGTGGGACGCCTCCGCCGCCCCTAGACCTCTTTGAGGAAAAATCCTAGCTCCTAAGATTCTGGCTCCTGCTCCTCGGCAGACAGAAGGAACTTGAACTCTTCCTCCGAAACGATCTGTTCCTGGTCACCGGTTGACCCTTTTTGTTTTGTGATCATCTCGTTGATACCCGCCAGCTCGGTTTCCCGATTCGACTGGACGCGCTGAAGGAGATCGAAATCCTGTTCCAACGAACTGGCCAGAGGAAGGCGCTCCTCCAGTATATCTTCCAGAAGAGCAATAAAACTTGAGTTCAGCTTCTGCAGACCCTTGAGGTGGGTGAACCGATCGATCATGAGATGGTTCGCCTTCAAAGACTGATAGATGCTCGCCGAGGTCTTGTCGAGAAACCGGATATCCTCGATGATTCTGTCCCTGTACAGGTCCGTGTCTATGTTCAGCTTCAAACTCGCCGAGATGCCCTTGAAGATCAGGGTGAGGTAGAAAATATTGTCTTCGTAATTTACCCTTCGTGTCATGGTACCAGTCGCCAATATCGATATCTACTTGATTTTCGGTCGCTTTGAGCACAGCCTTGATCTTCTTGACTTCTGCCCGGGTATATGGTAGCTTATGCTTCGCCTCTTTATCCATTCCGCTTAGGGAATGGATCATCAAGACCATAGGGAGGATCAAATGAGAAACTACGAGGCTGTGCTTATTTTTAAACCGGAAAGCGAGCTTCTTGCCGAAGGCAGGGAGTTCGTTAAAGGTCTTTTCAATGACAACGGCTGCAAGGTTGTCAAAGAAGAGGAGATGGGCGAGAGGAATCTGGCCTACGAGATCAAGAAGAATAGTAAAGGATTTTACCTCCTCTACGAGATCGAATCGGCACCTGAAAACATCCAAGCCTTCGACAAAGCCCTGAAGCTCCGGGGCGAGATCTTGAAATACCTCTTCGTTCGTAAAGAATAGTAACGCAATAAATACGAAACGGGAGCGTGTACAATGGCTGACATCAACCAAGTAGTCCTGGTCGGCAGGCTTACCAGAGACGTGGAGCTGAAATATACAAATACAGGTTTTGCCATAGCCAACCTGTCTCTGGCCGTGAACCGCAGGGTCAAAAAAGACGACACCTGGCAGGACGAGGGCAACTTCTTCAACTGCGTCTTGCTCGGCAAGAGAGCCGAAGCCCTTGCACAGTATCTGGTAAAAGGCAAACAGATCGGCATCCAGGGGGAGCTGAAGCAGGATCGGTGGGAACAAGCAGGACAACCTCGAAGCCGCGTTGAAATCTTCGTGACGAACATCCAGCTGTTGGCGGGACGGGGCCCGGACAAGGATTCTGGAATCTCGCCCAGACAGACAGAAGAGCAGCCCGCGCAAGAGATACCTACTGCGGACGACTTCGACGACGACATACCCTTTTAAGTTTTCGCCGATTCGCTAAATCATTTCACAGATATGAGCTGTTACGATAATCAGGAGGATTTATAGATGAGCGATGAGAATAAAGTAGAAGGCCAGGAACCCAAGGAAGAAGAGATCTCCCAGGAGGAACAATCCGCCGCTCCTGCAGAGGAAAAGGCGAAAAAGAAGAAGAAAAGCAAATCTTCTGCGAAGGCCGATAAGACCGCAAAAACCTCAAAAACCGCTGAAAAGGAAGCCGCCGCGAAGGAAACGAAAGCTAAAGCGAAAGCACCTGTAG
>JAGLQP010000086.1 GCA_023136785.1 Spirochaetales bacterium | reverse complement strand
CTTCCTCTCACGGGGAGATGACGTAGAGGCTATTTACACGGCCCCGGGTAACGCAGGCACACCGGGGAATATCCCGATCGACGTGAGCGGCGGAGATGGATTCGACGAGCTGACGAGATTTGCCAAAGAACGCCGCATCGATCTGACCGTAGTAGGTCCGGAAGCCCCTCTGTGCGCCGGCCTGGTGGATGCCTTTCAAGAACAAGGTTTGGCGATCTTTGGTCCCTCCCGGGCGGCGGCTCGTCTGGAGGAGGACAAGGCCTTTGCCCGCAGGTTCATGGAGCGTCAGGACATCCCCCAGCCTGATTTCGCCGTGTTCGAAGAGCTCTCAGGAGCTCAAGGCTTTGTGAACGATTTACCCGAAGGACCGGTGGTGGTCAAGGCATCCGGGTTGGCGGCGGGGAAAGGATCGATCGTCTGCGAGAACCGGAGACAGGCGGGGCAAGCCCTGGAGCGGCTGATGGGCGCAAAAGTTTTCGGCCCTGCAGGTGAGAAAGTCGTGATCGAAGAGTTCATGGAGGGCGAAGAAGCTTCGATCCTGGCCCTGTGTGACGGTGAGAACGCCCTGTACCTGGTCTCCTCCCAGGACCACAAACGAGCCCTGGATGGCGACCGGGGTCCGAATACCGGCGGAATGGGCGCCTATGCTCCTGCCCCGGTTGTCACTGCGGCGATTCAGGAAATCGTGGATCGCCGCATCGTGGGTCCGACCCTGGGGGGTTTGGCCGAGGCCGGCACTCCCTATCGCGGCTGTCTGTACGTCGGTTTGATGATCAAGGACGGGCAGCCCAAGGTCGTAGAGTACAACTGCCGCTTCGGCGACCCTGAAATCCAGGCGGTCCTGCCGCTGCTGGAGAACGATCTATTTTCTCTACTTCTGGCAAGTGCCTCGGGCAGCCTGAGCGGGCAGGAGGTGCGGTTCGCCGAAGGAGCAGCCTGTTGTGTCGTCATGGCTTCGGGGGGGTACCCGGACCGCTACCTCAAGGGAAAGGTGATTCGGGGTATAGAGGCGGCGGAGAGCCTGGAGGGCGTGTATGTATTTCACGCCGGTACCCGCAGAGACCAGACCGGCCGGGTGATCACCTCCGGAGGCAGGGTACTGGGAGTGACGGGCACAGGGGCCACGATCGGCGAGGCCATCGCCACAACCTACCGGGGAGTCGAGCGAATCGATTTCGAGGCCTGCCAGTTCCGACGGGATATCGGTCATCGGGCCGTACAGTCGTTGTAAATTGACAGGGGCTGCCCAGGTGGGTATAGTGGGGCCATCATCACTCCCACCTGAAGTTTGCTATACGAGAGCATGAGCTATCGGTAGAGGGGAAAGCGTACATGAGTCAGCCGGATTTCACTGAAGGCTTGCGCCGGAACACGGGTTGTGCTCTGATCATAGCCGGATCGGACAGCGACAGGAGTCACATCGAGAAGATCATTTCTGCCCTGAAGATGTATGAAATTCCATACAGAGTTCGTGTCTGCTCGGCTCACAAAAGTCCGGGAAGACTGCTGGAACTGATCGATGAGTACGAAGGGCAGGGTGGAGCCCTCGTGTACGTAGCGGTTGCCGGCGGCACCGATGCTCTTTCCGGAACCCTGGCCTTTCATGCCGATCATCCGGTGATTAGCTGTCCGCCTGACGGACTGAACCACAGCTGTCTGACCAATCCACCGGGAAGCTCCAATGCGACGATCCTCAATCCCAAGAATGTGGGCCGTTTCATTGCCCAGGTTTTTTCAAGCGCAAATCCCAGCCTTAGAAAGATCCTGAAGCGGAGCAGGGAGGAGAAGGTCCGGCAACTCGAGGGAAAAGACGTCGAGTTCAAGAACTCACTATAGGAGCAGGATCACATGGGAAGCGTAAAGGATCTGCTGGTTTTGGAGCCGGCCTGCGAGAACCGATCGGGAATAGGGAACTTCGTGTTTTCCGATCGCTACAGTGTTTTTGACTGGGGGGAGATGCCCGATCACATCCTCAACAAGGGGCGATCCCTGGCCGTTATGGCCGCCTTCAACTTCGAGCAATTGGAGCTTCGAGGAATCCGTACCCACTATCAGGGTCTGATCAGCCCGACGGGAAACCTGGTTCGGTTCCCTGATCTGTCCGAGGGGGAAGGCGGTCTGGCTACGATGCAGGTCAGCCTGGCCCGGGTGTATCCCCCGATTGTTCGGGAGTTTCGATCGGGTGAGCGCATCGATGTACTCTACGACTATACCTTTTTTGAGAAGCACAGGGGTGAGATTAATAATTACCTCGTCGGTTTGGAGATCATCTTCCGCAACGGTCTGCCTTTGGGCAGCTCCGTGTTCAAGCGGATCGAACGGGTGCAGCAGCTTGCGGATGCGAAGCAGCGCAGCACAGAGCTGGGCAGAATTCTGAAAGGTCTCGGATTGAAGGAGCCGCCCAAACCGGGGCAGATGCTCCCGCAGCCGATCATGAGCTTTACCACCAAGCTGGAGGCGGGAGATCGGGATTTGAGCGAGAAGGAAGCCTATCGACTGTCGGGGCTGCTGCGGCGGGACTTCAACGCTCTGAAGAGTATTGCCCTGCAGGTGAATGTCATCATCACCGAACAGGCGGTGAAGGCCGGTTTCGCCCACTACGACGGTAAGATCGAGACGGTCTGGGACAACGGCCTGGTTGTCTGCGATGTGATCGGGACCTTTGATGAGAACCGGTTTGCCTGGCAGGGAGAGCAGATCAGCAAAGAGGTGCTGCGGCAGTGGTACAAGCGCAATCAGCCGGAGTTCGTCAAGGCCTGCGACAAGTGGAAGAAGACAGGCCCGGGCTGGCAGAAGAGCTGCGATGTCAAACCCCGCAGATTGCCCAAGAGCTTTGCCACGCTTGTGTCCCAGATGTATATGTCCGGATGCAACCGCTATACGGGAAAACAGGTGTTCGACTCTCCGGAGCTGGAAGAGGTGATGGAGAAGCTCAAGGGGTACAAGGACTGAGGCTCAAGCAGGGAGGAAACTATCCATGGATCGAGAGAAGCAGCAGTATTCGAATCCCCTGATCGAGCGCTACGCCAGCCCGGAGATGAGCTCGATCTTTTCGGATGCAAATAAGTTTCGCACCTGGCGCCGCTGCTGGATCGCTTTGGCCGAAGCCGAAGCGGAGTTGGGCCTGAGCATCAGCGAACAACAGCTCGCGGAGCTGAGGGCCAAGCGGGATGACATCAACTTCGAGGTCATGGCAGGCAAGGAGCGGGAGCTTCGTCACGACGTGATGGCGGGGATCCACGCCTACGGGGAGCAGTGCCCCACGGCCAAAGGTATCATCCACCTCGGGGCTACCAGCTGCTTCGTTACCGATAACACCGAGCTGATTCAATACCATCAGGCTCTCGAGCTGGTGCGAAGCCGCCTGCTGCGGGTGATCTCCGAACTGGCCGGCTTTGCTGAAAACCACCGGAGCCTCCGCTGTCTCGGCTATACCCACTTTCAACCCGCTCAACCCACTACTCTGGGAAAACGGGCGACCCTCTGGCTTCAGGAGCTGATGATCAACTGGGAAGATCTGGAGTATCTGCTGGCGGGGTATCGAATCCGAGGCGCGAAGGGTGCAACGGGCACCCAGGACAGCTTCTTGAAGCTCTTCGGCGGCGACCACGAGAAGGTGAAGGCTCTTGACGACAGGATCTGCGAAAAGCTCGGATTCAGCAAGCGCTTCCCTGTAAGCGGTCAGACCTACCCTCGGCTTTGGGACAGCCGCATCATGGACTGCCTGAAGAACATCTGTCAGAGCGCACATAAGTTCGCCGTTGACTTTCGATTGATGCAGCATCTGAAGATGGTGGACGAACCCTTCGAGGAAAAGCAGGTCGGAAGCTCCGCCATGGCCTACAAACGCAATCCCATGCGCTGCGAGCGGCTCTGCTCTTTGGCCCGTTATGTGATCACTCAGGTTCAGGCCGCCGACCACACCGCGGCCAATCAGTGGTTTGAGCGCACACTGGATGATTCGGCAGGACGACGGCTGTACCTGCCTCAGGCCTTTCTGGCAGGCGATGCGATTCTGTTGATCTACGCCAATGTCGTGGCCGGGGCTCGGGTGTATCCCACCATGATCGCCCGTCTGTTGGAGGAGGAACTGCCCTTTCTGGCTACGGAAACCATCATCATGCAGGGAGTGATTCGCGGAGGGAATCGGCAGGTTCTCCACGAGGCGGTCCGGGAGAACGCCGTGGCCGCGGCACGGGAGATCAAGGAGCAGGGATCGGTGAACCGGCTGCTGGAAAAGCTGGCCCGGGACGACCGCATCCCCTTCGATCTGGAGCAGCTCAAAGAGATCGCCTTTGTTTCCGATTTTTCCGGCAGGGCGGAGAGCCAGGTCGAGGAGTATCTCCGAGCCCATGTGCAGCCTGTCCTGGATGAGAACCGGGATAGCGCTGCAACGAAAGGCGATCTGCGGGTTTGACGGGTCCTTAAGACTCCTAACAGTCCAGAAATCGAGAGAGAGAGAGAGAGAGAGGAAAATGCGGTGATGGATGATACGATCCACGACCGGTGTGCCGTTTTGGGGATTTGGGGCGTAGAGAAGCCGGCCGAGTACGTTTACCTTGGTCTTCACAATCTCCAGCATCGCGGCCAGGAATCCAGCGGCATTGTCAGCGCCTCCCAGCGCAAGTTTCACAGCCATCATGGTATGGGCATTGTCAACGAGATCTTCACGGAGAAGATGCTCCACGAGCTGAACGGCAGGGGAGCGATCGGACACAACCGCTACTCCACCTTCGGGTCATCCACTCTGGAGAACGCCCAGCCCCTTATCGCCCATACCCAGCACGGACCCGTAGCCATCGCCCACAACGGGCAGTTCGCCAACTGCAATGCTCTGAAAGCCCGCCTGCAGCGTGAGGGTTCCATCTTCACCTCCGACAGCGACACCGAGATCATCCTGCACAACTTCGCCCGTTCCAAAGAAGACTCGATCGAGAAGATCGTGGCTTCCTGTTTCGAGCAGGTCAAACCGGCCTACTCCATCGTCATGCTCACCTTGAACGAGCTGATCGCCGTGCGTGACCCGTCGGGGGTTCGTCCGCTGGTGCTCGGCAAGGTGGGCCGAGCCTTTGTAGTGGCTTCGGAGACAGTGGCCTTCGACATCATCCGGGCGGATTATATAGGAGAAGTCGAGCCCGGAGAGATGCTGATCATCAACGATCGCGGTCTTCACCGGCATCAGATGTTGCCACCGGAGCGGGAGCTGCGCTGCATTTTTGAATTTATCTACTTCGCCAGGCCGGACAGCTTCCTCTACGGGAGCGAGCATACGACCGGGGATATCCGAAAAAGTTTCGGCCGAGAGTTGTGGCGGGAGCATCCGGTAGAGGCGGATGTGGTGATTCCGGTTCCCGATTCCAGTACTTTTGCCGCCATGGGGTTCAGTGAGGCATCGAGGATCCCCTTCGATTTCGGGCTGGTGCGGAGTCACTACATAGGGCGCACCTTCATAGAGCCCACCCAGGCCATCCGGGACGCCAAGGTGCGGAAGAAGTACAACCCCAACCGCTCGGTTCTCCGGAACAAGCGGGTTGTTCTGGTCGAGGACTCCATCGTCAGGGGTACCACGCTGAAAAATATCATCCGGATTATTCGGGATTTCGGAGCGGGGGAGGTGCACGTGCGGGTCAGCTCACCCCCGTACAAGCACAGCTGCTACCTCGGCATCGACACCGCCGAGACAAAGCGGCTGATCGCCAACAGCATGCCGGTAGAGAAGATCCGCACCTTCCTGGGGGCGGATTCCCTCGGCTACCTGAGCCAGGAGGGCCTGCTCGGCAACCGCCTGCTGCAGGGCGGATTCTGCACCTACTGCTTCAACGGGATGACCCGGATCTCTCCGCGGTAGCGGGATCTACACACCCGCAATGGAAGCTTTCTGGTCCCGTTTAACGACATAGATTCCCACCGTATCAGGACAGTTCCCTTGGTCCAGGTGCGAGCTGTTAACCGATCAGCTTTTCACAGCAGCCGGCGAAATTCTTCAACTGACAAGCCAGCATCTTGAACAATTCCGCCCATAGTAAAAGCGTTTACAGGGTTATGCCTGGGGATAGTCAAGATCCGGACACCATCCGACATTGTAATGTGTTTACCTTGACGTATGATATTGAACCCGGCTTTCTTGAGGGCGCGAACGGCATCAAGATGGTTGATACCTGATATCTTAGGCACTGTCAGATAGCTACGTCGACCTCACGAATGATAGAGCCGTGTAATATCTCATCACGCACGATGAGATATTCGCGGATGGCATCTCGTATATTCGCTATCGCTTCTTCCTCGGTCGAACCCTGGGACCAGCATCCCGGGAGGCCAGGCACAGACGCACTAAAGCCTTCCTCACTATGTTTAAGGGCGATTTTATACTTCATGGTCGTATACCTCTAAGATTATACACCTCACACACCCGCAATGGAAGCTTCTGCTCCGCACTCAACGCATCGGCCCTCCTCAATCCCTTTGACAACCACAGAGTAGCCTCGCCGGCGAACCAGCAGGTTGCCGCAGCTGGGGCAGGAGGTGTTGGTCTCCTCGCTGCCCACGTTGCCCAGGTAGACATAGTTTAAGTGCTGCCGGGCCGCCTCCGCCAGCCTGTGCAGGGTTGACGGCGGGGTGGGGGGAATCCTGTACCTGTACTGCGGGTAGTAGGCGGACAGATGATAGGGGATATCCGGGTTCAAAGAGGCGAGGAAACGGGCGATCGTTTCTATTTCCTCCGAGCTGTCGTTCTTAGAGGGAATCGCCAGGGTCGTCACCTCGAGGTTGATCTTGTCGTAGGCTTGCTTTAGGAAGCGCTTCACCTCCTCTACATTGCCTCCGATCTCTTTCCTGTAGAACTCGGGATTCCAGCTCTTGAAATCGATATTGGCCGCATCCATGAGGTCGAGAAGCTGCTCCGCCGGCTCGGCGTTGATGTAGCCGTTGGAGACCAGCACGTTCTTCAAGCCCTGTTCGCGGGCCAGGATTGCCGTGTCCAGCACGTACTCGAGGTGTACGATCGGTTCGGAGTAGGTGTAGGAGATGCCGAAGGAATCGCGCTGCCGGCAGAGTTCCACCAACTTTTCCGGACTTATGTACTCCGTCGGATAGGAGGTATCGTGGGCGATGTGGTGGTTCTGGCAGAACGGGCAGTGAAAGGAACAACCCACGAATCCTACAGAAAGGATCTGCCGGCCCGGGTAGAAATGGTAGAGAGGCTTCTTTTCAATCGGGTCGGTGGCTACGGCGGACAGCCGGCCGTAGAAGGGGAGCTCCAGCGTTCCTTCCCGGTTTTGGCGCACCCGGCAGACCCCAAACCTGCCGGGAGCGATCAGGCAGTTGTTGGGACAGAGATGACACTGGACCTTTCCCTGCTCTGCGGCCTCGAAAAAACGTGGATTCATGATACAAGTGTATAGATCGCAATCATCGATTGCAACCGATTAGGATGATTGCGATGTCC
>JAGLQP010000085.1 GCA_023136785.1 Spirochaetales bacterium | reverse complement strand
TTTCGATGAACACCTCGATTCCCCGCCGGTAACGGGGCAGGCGAATCTTGGATATCAAGATCCGATTAAACTCCTCGACCAGAATCGCCCGAGGGAATCCCGGTGTGATGGCTGCCAAACCGAGTCTTTCGATTGCCTCCGGCTCCGAGATCACCCCACTCATTTTAGCGATTACTGTGTTCAAAAATTGAACATTCCCCCGCATCGACTCGGGAATCAGGGGGTATACCTGTTCACCCAAAATCTCTGCGGCCCGGTTGTGGTTCTCCGCTGTATACACAATCGTCGGCAGGCTCTCATTGGGGGTACCGATCCGCCGCTTTAATCCCCGGGCAAGCAGGATGACCACGCTGGTCTCGCCTCCGGCTGCGTAGATGTTTACACTCGGCAGAGCCGTACACATTTCATCTGAGGCGGCTACTGCCTCCACGAATTGTTCGGCTTCCTTCGGAATCTGTGAGTTGTAAAGCTCGACCCCCTCCACCGTTGCCCTGTCGATTCGATCCGGCCGGGCGATGTTTACAGTATAGCGGCCGCCGTTCCTTCGCACAGCCTCGATCAGCTTCTCATCCACGTCCACCACCGCGAAGCGGCTGAAGTTGCCTGTCTGGTATGCTTCGTAGAGGAAAAGCGCGCTCTGGATCGGGCCGAAACCAAATCCAGTGTATAACTTGTCCCGCCTGGATTTCATCTCAGCCACCTTTCATGATACTATTCGTGAGGAAATCTTGTTTCATAAATCGAAAATTGTCAAAACCCTGCATCGATCCGCCTACACAGCGGAGCTTTCGACAGATGTTGAAGACATTCAAGGAGAATTGGCTGCCATGTTGAAACCAGGATTCGATCCCAAGGACTTGAAAAAAAGAATCCAGAAGATCCTGCCTGAAATCACGGAGATCCGCCACGCTCTACACAGGATTCCCGAAACAAAACTGGAAGAGCGGAAAACTTCGGAAAGGATTCGCGAACTCGTTGTCGACACCAGGATCGAGCTCTTGAAGCCCTATATCGGCACCGATGTTGTAGGACTGCTCTGGGGTACAAAAACGAAGACTCCTCGAGATACCGCCGATGGTGAGAACCGCATTGGAGGGACCAATGTGACGCTGCGCGCCGACATCGATGCTCTGCCCATCGAAGAGAAGAGCGGTAAGAGATGGAAGTCCGAACACGACGGCAGAGCCCATTCCTGCGGCCACGATGGTCACATGGCCATCCTGATCGGGACGCTGAAGGTGCTGGACGGGCTAACCAACCTGTTCGACGGCAGCATCCGTTTCGTGTTCCAGCCGGCCGAAGAGGAGGCCGGGGGCGGCAAGATGATGGTGGACAAAGGTTTGCTCGATACCGATCCGAAGCCCTCCGCCGTCTATGCTCTCCACGGCTGGCCTGGCATTGCCACCGGAACGATCGCTGCGATCCCGGGACCGGCAATGGCTGCTCAGGACCGCTTCCGCATCACAGTAAAGGGCAAGGGCGGACACGGGGCGGTTCCCCATCGGGCCATAGACCCTATCGTGGCCAGTGCCCAAATCATCAACGGGCTGCAGACAATCGTATCCCGATCCATAGAACCGGTTGCCCCGGGGGTGGTTTCGGTGTGCACGATCCATGGAGGAACCGCGAGCAATGTCATCCCCGACCAGGTCACCATGGAAGGCACTACCCGCTATTTCGACAAGAAGATCCAGTCCCTGATCCGCTCCCGAATGAAGGAGGTGATTCACGGGGGCTGTGCGGCTGCCGGGGCTACCTATTCCTTCGACTACAATGAGGGCTACATCCCCCTGGTGAACAATCCTGAAAAGGTGAATTTTCTCAAAGAAGTGGTGGAATCGTATCTCGGTGAAAAAGCTTGGATGTCCGATCTACCCCAGGTCATGGGCGCGGAAGATTTTGCCTTCTACCTCGACAAGGTCCCGGGAGTGTTCCTGCGTTTGGGTTTGGGGGAGGATTCGCCGAACCTGCACAGTGCCGAGTTCGACTTCAACGACCGGGCTATCGAGGCGGGGATCACCGTGATGAGCGCCCTTGCCTTGGAAACCTTGAGTGGAGATGCTGAAAGATGAAACGAAATGCGATAGTGGCCCAGTCCGGAGGACCCTCTCCGGTGATCAACGCTTCCCTGCTCGGAGTCCTCGAGGGCTGTCGAGGCTTCCCTGACCACATCGACAAAGTGTACGCCGCCTGGCACGGGATCGAAGGTATCCTCTTGGAAGAGCTCGTCGACATGTCCGCCCAAGACCCTGGGGAACTTCGGCTGTTGCGTACCACCACTTCCGCCGGCGCCGTCGGAACCTGCCGCTACAAGCTCACCGAAGCCCAGAGCGAAGATTTCGAGCGCATCATCGAAGTGATGCAAGCCCAAAACGCGGGATACTTCTTCTACATCGGCGGAAACGATTCCATGGACACCGCTCACAAAGTATCCCGGCTGGCGGCCGAACGGGGAGTGGAGCTGGCGGCCACCGGGGTTCCCAAGACGATCGATAATGACGTGGGAGACCCCGAGTTCAAACTCATCGACCATACGCCGGGCTACGGCAGCGCCGCCCGCTATTGGAGCTATATTGTTCAAAACGTGAACGAAGAGAACCGTGGAATGAGTGTTTCCGAATCGGTTGCCGTACTTCAGGCTATGGGCAGGAAATCAGGCTGGATCCCGGCGGCGGCCCGGCTCGCCGACCCGGAACGGGAGATCCCGTTGCAGATGTACTTCACCGAAGGGAATCACACCCTCGAGACCCTGGCGGAAAACGTGAACAGGGAGCTGGTTCGCAGCGGGCGCTGCATCGTGGTGGTCAGCGAAGGTTTCGACGTGGGCAGCCTCGGTGAAATGCACGACGGCTTCGGTCATGTCGAGTACGGAGCCAGTCAGAGCACGGTGGCTCAGGCCGTTGTCAATTATCTGAACAAGGTCGGTCTGAAGAGCCGCGGATACGCCAGCGGCCAAGTTCCCGGCGTGCTGCAGCGTTCAACCTCGATCTTTTCCTCCACCGTTGACATCGAAGAGGCCTATCAGGTGGGCCGAAAAGCGGTGGAAGTGGGGGTAACCGAGGGCAGCGGTTGGATGGCCACAATCCTGCGAAAATCCAACTCGCCCTACCGGGTGCATTACGATAAGGTCCCCCTGGACCAGGTGGCCGCCTCCGCGCGGCAGCTTCCCCCCGGTTGGATCACCGCCGACGGACTGGACGTGACCGACTCTTTTCTCAGCTACGCCCGCCCGCTGATCGGAGAAAAGTGGCCGCAGATCCCGATAGAGGACGGCTTGCAGCGCTTTGCCCGCTTGCGGATTCGGTTTATCGACAAGAAGCTTCCCGACTACCTGCCGGTCAGGTTCCGACCTACTAATCGTTCTGATGAAACCCAGTCGGGTTGACGTCTCCTTCACCTCTACATAAGTGAGGAGAGAACTGTTTCAGCATCCACCAGACACAAGGAAGGTTCCCTCACCTTGCTCGAAGCCACCTCGGGGATAAAAAGTGCGTATTCGGTTTTGGTCTTGTCCACTCCCCGGAGCGGCGGGATACCTTTACGAAGTAGTTCGTGAAACGCCCCTCTGATCTCTTGATCACTCATCAATCCCCAACTCCACTTGGCCTCACCCAGCAGCAATCGCTCTCCGTCGATGGATCGGGAGACGACATCCCACTCCGGGTTATTGCCACGCCAATATCGCTTCGCCGGCTCCCACGGCCCCAATTTCCCGAGGTTAGACGATCCTCGGTGAAGCATAGGCACACAGCGACGACACAAATCTTCCCATGATTCTGCCACGAGACCTGATCGATATCGGGCCCACAACGTCTTTCGTGTCTCGGGTGGTGTTTGTGTCAAAACAGCCTTGTTAGGCGCAACCACGCGGAACCATAAACGAAAGAATGGATCGGCTATTCTATAAAGACTCTTCTTGCTGGTTCGCTCCGTTTCCCCGTACGGCGTCTCCCGGATAACCAAGCCAAGCTCGACAAGTCGCGAAAGGGGTCTGGAAAGAGATGTTGACGGAATGCCTAACCGTCCCGCCAGCTCCGAAACCCTATGTACCCCTGCACCGATCAGATCGAGTAACGGCCGCAGAGAAATCGCCGGCGGAGTTTCTTCAAGAAGCAACTTTTCAGGTTCCCGAAACAGAGGGGAAAGAGGATCGAGAACACAGCGATCCACCGCCTCTTCGATATCGTTTCCAAAAATTTCGGCCAACTCCCAGTAGCGGGGGATACCCCCCCAGACGGAATAGGCCTGCACAGCCTGGGCCGCCGTAGCATATTTCAGTGCCGTCTGAATGTATCCGGGAAGAAGAGGTTCCAACTCGAGCTGTACGCGAGATCTCCCGTACAATGGAGCTGCCGAATCTAACACCAAACCCTGCATCATGCGTTGACTCGACCCGGCCACGGCAACCGTCAACCCTGCCTTCGTGGCTTCGTGGTCGATCCAGTTCTGGAAGATGCTCGCCAAAGATGAATCCGCAGCGATCAGATAAGGAAACTCATCGAATATGATCGGCCCGGTCCATCCAAGACGAGCGGAATCGGAAACCAAACGATCCAAAAATGAACGCCAATGAGGATACACAACCGAAGCAAATCCCGAAAACAGTTTCGATACAGCCTCCGCCAAGAACTCCCGCTGTATAGAGGGGGCAGATTGATCCGCCACTGTATACAAGCCGTCATGTCTGGCGGACCATTCGAGGAGCAGACGCGTTTTCCCAACTCTGCGTCTGCCCCAGATCACCGCAAGTCCACCCTGACCGCTACGAGACAGTTCTTCCAGGCGATTTAGCTCATCTTTTCTGTCTATAAACTCCATAAATAAAGATTATGCACAAAAACATAATGTTTTCAAGAATAATGTTTGTAAGCATAATCTTCTATAATAACACCACCTTCTTTGCAATATCCACATTTCCTGATATGGACAGACCGAATTCAATTACAGCCCCGCAGAGATAAACAGCTCCGCGGTACTGGCAGATTCAATGTATATGTAGTATTCTGACCGCCTCAGTAGGCTTTGCGAGAGGAGGTCAGGAAAAATGGCGAGCAAACAGAAAAACGTGAACAATGGGGCTGATGAAATCTACAACCCGCCGTCCCATGTAACCGCGCAAGCCCATGTCAAAGAGTACGAGACACTTTACCAGCGTTCCCTCGACGATCCGTCGGGCTTTTGGGCGGAGCGGGCAGAGGAGCTGGAGTGGTTTGAACCGTGGACAAAGGTAATTGACGATACGCAGAAGCCTTTTTTCAAGTGGTTCGTGGGTGGAAAGACCAACATCGTTCACAATGCCCTGGATCGGCACCTAAAAACCTACCGCAAGAACAAGGTCGCCCTGATCTGGGAAGGAGAGGCAGGGGACACCCGTATGTACTCCTACTTTTCCCTCAACAGAGAGGTGTGTAAGTTTGCCAACGTGCTCAAAAGCCTGGGGGTGAAGAAAGGAGATATCGTAACCATCTACCTGCCCCGCATTCCCGAGCAGGTGATCACCATGCTGGCCTGCGCCAAGATCGGCGCCGCTCACAGCGTCGTGTACGGCGGCTTCAGCGTTGAAGCCTTGGCCGAGCGGATCGAGGATGCTCAGAGCAGGGTACTAATTACCGCTGACGGAGGCTGGCTCCGTGGGAACATCGTCAAGCTCAAAGACATCGCCGATGAAGCTGTTGGCAGGCAGCCCACCATCGAGACCTGCTTGGTGATCCGGAGAACCGGCCAGGAGATCAACATGGAGTCCGGGCGGGACTACTGGTATCACGAGCTCATGAACCTGCCGATCGCCGGCCCGAGCTGCCCGACAGAACCTATGGATGCGGAAGATCTTCTCTTCATCCTCTACACTTCCGGCACCACAGGGCGACCGAAAGGAATCGTCCATACCCACGGCGGATACATGGTGTTTACCCATACCACTCTGAAGTACGTTTTTGACATCAAGGATGAAGACCGCTGGTGGTGCGCCGCCGATCCCGGTTGGATCACCGGCCACAGCTATATTGTATACGCACCTCTGTTGAACGGAGCCACCAGTTTCATGTACGAGGGAGCCCTCAACTATCCCTATCCCAATCGCTGGTGGCAAATGGTCGAGAAATACGGGATCACCATTCTCTACACCGCCCCGACGGCGATCCGCGGTTTGATGCGTTTCGGCGACGCCTGGCCGAATCGGCACGATCTGTCCAGCCTGCGTCTGCTCGGTTCGGTAGGAGAACCGATCAATCCTGAAGCCTGGAAGTGGTACCATTCGGTCATCGGGAAGGGGAATTGTCCCATCATGGACACCTGGTGGCAGACCGAGACGGGGGGGTTCATGATCACGCCTCTTCCGATCACATCCTTGAAGCCCGGATCGGCGACCAACCCGTTCTTCGGTGTTGAGATCGACGTGGTCGACGGGGAAGGAAAGCCAGTTTCCGCCGGGGAAGAGGGTTTCCTGGTCATCAAACGCCCCTGGCCGGGCATGCTTCGCACCCTGTACAAGGACCCCGATCGCTACAAGGAGCAGTACTGGGCAAAGTTCAAGGACATGTATCAGACCGGGGATTCGGCCCGACGGGACTCTGACGGATATGTATGGGTGATCGGGAGGATCGATGACGTCCTCAAAGTCAGCGGCTACCGTCTCGGCAGCGCGGAGGTGGAAAGTGCTCTGGTCAGCCACCCCGACGTCACCGAAGCGGCGGCGATCGGACTTCCCCATGAATTGAAGGGAAATGCGATCCACACCTATGTGATTCTGCGGCAAGGAGTAGAAGGAAACGACAAGCTGGTCGAGACCCTGAAAAAACACGTAGGCCACGAGCTGGGGCCTATTGCCAAGCCCGAGTCGATCACCTTCGTTCCGTCGCTGCCGAAAACGCGAAGCGGGAAAATCATGCGGCGGCTGCTGCGTGCACGGGCGTTGGGCCAGCCGGAGGGGGATGTCAGCACCCTCGAGGATTAGTCACTCCACGGGGATCCCGAAGTAGCGAACCGCGTTGTTCCAGCAGATGTCCCGGATGATCCCGCCCAGATGGGGGATATCCGCCGGCAGCAGCCCGGCTTCCACGTCCCGGCCGAAGATGTCACACAACAAACGGCGGAAGTACTCGTGCCTGGGATAGGAGAGGAAGCTGCGGGAGTCGGTGAGCATGCCCACGAACTGGGAGATCAACCCAATATTGGACAGGGCTTCGATCTGCCGGGTCATGCCGTCTATCTGATCGTTGAACCACCAGGCGGAACCGAGCTGCATCTTTCCGGCAACCGAACCGTGCTGGAAGCTTCCCAGGATCGAGGCGGCCAGCTCGTTGTCCCGCGGATTAAGGGTGTAGAGGACGGTTCCGGCCAGCTTGTCCTTGCTGTCGAGAGAATCGAAAAAGCGTACAAGGGACCGGGCAATCTCGAAATCACCCATGGCGTCGAATCCCGTATCAGCTCCGAGGGCGGCGTACATCCGGCTCGAGTTGTT
>JAGLQP010000084.1 GCA_023136785.1 Spirochaetales bacterium | reverse complement strand
GCAACTGTCTTCGATGAAGATCAGCTAAATTTCGTTGCGCTCAGCAACCTGACCACCGACGTTATCGAGTTCGTATTCCTGTCCCCCGGGGACAGCGAATACTGGGGACCTGAGATCCTGGGTACAGAGCATGTACTGGGCCCGGAGGAGTCGCTGGGCTTCTACATTCACTACCCCAACGAGTGCGATCTCTTCGACATCATGGCGGTCAACAGTGACGACGGGACGATCTTCATCTACGACCACGAGATTTGTGACGGCCGGGAAGAACTGTTACAGTTCATCAGCGAGGATCTGACCGACCAGCTGCCGGAGTTGGACCTGGTCACGATCAACATCCGCAACGACATCGTGCCCATCCACTACCTCTTCATCTCTCCCGGGGACTCGGACATGTGGGGGATAGACTATCTGGGCGAGGAGGCTACCTTCGACAGCGGCGGGACGGTCAGTTTTCTCTTTCCCGCTTCTTCGGAACCAATCGCCTATGACCTGATGGCCGTGGACGAAGACGGCGACGTCTTCCAGTTCTCCTTCGACATCGACACCGGCGGCGATGGTATGGTCTTCTCGATCGAGTTCGCGGACCTTATGTAACGTGGGCCCCAGGTCATACTTTTCATGTCCGCCAGTGAGATTCTTCCCGGCACCCTCCAGGTGATCCACGGTTGGAAAGAGGCCAACGTGAAGCTCCTGACCTATGACGACCGCTTCGATCCAATCAGCGGCTTCCCCCTGACATAGGGGGGTGGAAGTTCGGGTGGAGAATGTCTGATCCGTCCTAACTCAACCCGGTCCGGCGTTGACAGCACAGATAGCGGATACAGGTGTCATCCTTCAGGAGCATCACCCGCGTGACCCTAGAATACTGTCCACCAGTTTTCTAATTGCATTTTTGACTAGCCGTTGCTATGCTCCCTCTATGAATATGCTTCAAGTTCAAAAAGATCGAGTTGTCGATGCCGAGGGGAAAGCCGTGGTTTTGCGGGGCACCTGTATAGGCGGATGGATGAACATGGAAAACTTCATCAACGGGTACCCCGGAGCTGAAAATGGAATTCGCTCCTCATTCGCAGAGATCCTTGGCAGAGAAAGGGCGGAGTTCTTCTTCAATAGATTGCTCGATTACTTTCTGTCTGAAGAAGATATTGCCTTTCTGAAGAAGTGCGGATCCACCGTAGTTCGCCTGCCGCTGAACTACCGCCACTTTGAGGACGACGCCGATCCCTTTCAATATAGAGAGGGAGGATTTACCCGTTTGGACCGGGTGTTGGATTGGTGTGAAAAAAATAACCTGTACGCGATTCTAGACCTTCATGCTGTCCCGGGCTCTCAGAACTCATCCTGGCACAGCGACAACTCCAGCCGGCACCCCCTGCTTTGGGTTCACCGCCACTTTCAGGACCGTTTGGTGGAACTCTGGAAGGAGTTCGCCCGGAGATACAAGGAGCGAGCCGTTATCGCCGGGTACAACTTGATGAATGAGCCGTACAGTGGCGAGCTCTCCGGAAGATTCGCCCCAAAAGGATCGCCCAATTGGGATGCCATCAATCGTCTGTACCGCCGGCTCGTTTCGAACATACGCGAAATCGATCCTTATCATATCATATTTTTGGAGGGAGACTATTACTCCCTGCTTTTTGACGGCCTTGAAGAGCCTTTCGCCCCCAACCTGATTTACTCCAGCCATAATTACAATCCGGCCGGCTTTGGTCCTGGAACTTACCCGGGGGAAATTGGGGGAGAGCACTGGGATCGACGCAAGCAGGAGGATATTTATAAAGCCCATGAGGGTACTCGCTATGTACATAAGCACAAAGTACCTATTCTTATCGGTGAGTTCGGCTCTGTTTACAATGGACCTGAGAAGGAAGTCGAGGACCGGTTGTGTGCTCTGGATGATCAGATCGATGTTTTCGAGCAGTACGGTGCCCACTGGACAACTTGGACATACAAAGATGTTGGCGTGATGGGCTGGGTGATGCTCGATCCCGAATCGGAGTACATGGAGAGGATCCGACCAGTCTTAAAGATGAAGCAGGAACTCTATACCGACTTCTGGATGAAGTGGTTGCCGGCAACTAAGGCCAAGATCATGGTGCAGGATCTGACTCGGCATATCCATTCGGTATGTGGCCAACCGGATACCGATCTCGGTGCCCTGGAACAGTATCTGGTACAAGCAGCCCTGTCTGGATTCACCGGGACGTTTCTCCAACCGGCCATGGCCAGACTCTTTCGCAGCCTTTCCGAAGAAAAAACGGATGAGATTCTCAGCTCCTTCGCCTTCCGAAAGTGTATTCAGAATGAAGGGATGCTCGAGGTGGTGAGGAAGCACTCGATAAAGAAGGAAGTATCGCCATGAAGATTATCAAACAGGGAGGGCACCGGCTTTTCGAAGAAGACCAAGAAACAGCCACCTATGTGGCGGAGATGCTTCGTACCCTCGAAAAGAGAGGGATGGATGCTGTCCGAGAGTACAGCAAGAAGTTTGACGATTGGGATCCTACTGATTTCGAGCTTTCCGAAAATCAAATTCAGGAGGCAATCTCCAAATGCGATGAACAGCTGATTCAGGATACGGACTTCTGCCA
The DNA here is from genome assembly GCA_023136785.1 of Spirochaetales bacterium. GTDB lineage: Bacteria > Spirochaetota > Spirochaetia > SZUA-6 > DRHE01 > JAFGQJ01. Next base: position 4,923 of record JAGLQP010000084.1, on the reverse strand, counting down.
GACAAACGTGCGCAGGTTTGCCGAAGCACAGCTGGCAACTATGAAGTCTCTCGACCTCGAGATCCGCCCGGGGATCGTCCTGGGGCACAAACATATCCCCGTCAGTTGCGTGGGTAGTTACATACCGGGGGGACGTTACCCGATGTTCGGCTCAGCACAGATGAGCATTATCCCTGCCAAGGTCGCAGGTGTGCAAAACGTGGTCGCCTGTACGCCCCCGGCGAAAGGTGAGGGCTACTACCCCGCTACTATAAACGCGATGACGAAAGCCGGGGCGGATCGCATCTTCGTTCTTGGCGGGGTTCAGGCCTTTGCCTTCATGGCCTTCGGAATGAGCGTGGTACCCCCGGCGGATATTTTGTGCGGGGCGGGGAACAAATTCGTAGCCGAGGCTAAACGGCAGCTTTTCGGGAAATGTGGAATCGATCTCCTCGCCGGTCCTACCGAGATCGCTATCATTGCCGATGATGAGGCTGATCCATTTCTCGTAGCCTGTGACATCCTCGGCCAGGCCGAGCATGACCCCAACAGCGGTCAGTTGCTCGTATGCCTTACCGAGGAGTTTGCACAAAAGACACTAGCCGAGCTGCAAAAACAGCTGGAAGTCCTGCCGACCAAGGATGTTGCCTCCGTATCCTGGGCTAAAAACGGCCAAGTAATTGTAGCCGATGATCCGCAGGAGGCGGTGGAAATCAGCGATACATATGCCCCGGAACACCTTGAACTTCATGTTAAAGACACGGAATATTATTTTTCCCGCCTCAGGAATTACGGTTCCCTGTTTATCGGCGAAGAGACTACTGTAGCCTACGGGGATAAGTCGATCGGTACCAACCACATTCTCCCAACCAGCCGGGCGGCTCGTTACACTGGAGGTGTATGGGTGGGCAAGTTCTTAAAGACAGTGACCTACCAGCGGATGACTCCGGCAGCCAGTGTGGAGATTGGTGAGGTTTGTGCAAGACAGTGTCACGTTGAGCGGATGCTGGCTCACGAGATCACAGCCCGCGTTCGGGTGCAGCGTTATCGCACCTGAAATCCTTCAAACTCAACTTCAAAGCCATCACCTGTGGGTGAGGCGATCATGAGGCCGACCTGGTAGTTTCGAGCTTCCGGAAGAAACGCTTGCCGGATCATGGTGTATTTCTCTCCATCCAGAGAGTAATACACTTCACAGGTCGTAGCTTGATAGCATGCACGAAACCAGACCGTGGGTGGATTGGGCAGAGGGATGACAGACCAATCCGACCAGTCCCGAGTACAAACCACGCTGGCGTTCTGGGTGCCATTAACGTATTCGATCCCGCATTTCATCCAATTGAGTTCATCTAGACGAACCATCAAGCCCGCCTGATCGTAGAGGCTGGTATAACGACCGGATAACTTCACTTCGGCGGTAAAATGTCTGCCAATCACGCGATGATAGAAATGGCCACTGTCTCGGATACCGCCGTCATGGGTCTTGCGCCAGAAATCGGTTTTGGGATCCGATTTCACCAGTAGTCTCTCTCCCTCCTGATGCCAGGAGGAAGGTTCATTGTACCATTTCATATCTTCTTCTCCCCTGCTGCAATATGATATATGTTGCCGTTGACCTGTTTCATAGCCTGGATCAATGGCTTATACGGGCTCTCCCAGACATCTTTGATACCCGAATGCTGTCTTGGACCTTGAGCAACGGACCATTGATCGATATAGCCGCAGTGATGCCAGCCAACTACATAGGACAGTGAGAAAACAGCCTGCGCATAATCTTCATAGGCTTGAGCGCGGGCTTTCTGAGATTCCATATGAGGGCCAAACGGATTGGGCATATTCTCATCGGGAACGGAGAACGAGGAATCACACAAGAGAATGGGCTTCCCGCTGTTCCGATGCCACCGTATCAGATCCTCTTTCTGCTGATCAAAAAATCCATAATACTGCACGGACAGAACATCCACGTACGGTCTCATCGCTGCAATAGCCACCTGCGGGATTCCAATATTACCGTTATAACGGTCTCCAAGAATGAGATGGTAGGGATCATGCCTCTTAACCGCATCCCGGGTCACCTGGTAGTAGCGCTCAAGAATCAGGCCAAGCAGCACCTCATCATCCTCTTCAGCCCGGGCGGACTCGGTGGGCTTTGCTTCGGACATATCCCTTTGGTACAGGCTTTCAAAGCTCTCGCAGTTGGTGCTATAGATCCTGTTGAATGAGGAGATGTCGGAGTAGCGTTTTCTCATCAAGTCCACGTAGATCCGTTTGCCTGGATGATACCCTTTGAGGGATTTGATCGAATCCGGCCATGTGGGGGTCTGTCCTCGAACCATATCCCAGTATAGGTTACCAGACTTTCTATGGGCACTTTCTCTGGTGAGAATCGGACAATCAATGAAGAAATACCCGACCAGTCGGGAATCCTGGGCAAGGGGCCCACATCTTTTTCGAGCCAGCTCGTCGCAGTGGTTTTCGAACTCCGGGCTGAATACATCAGGAAAATGGACTTGGGGCACTGGAGTCCAATGGCAAATATCGCAAAAATAGAGACAGATCGTGTAGGGCAATTCTTGAAGGCGTGCATCAGCGGCAGAGAGCCCTCCCAGGGTATTAAACCCCCAGGCCTGGAAATCATCGAGCAATGTATTCAACCATACCTGCCATCCTTTGGTCTGTTTGAAGGCCTCCACACTGAATGGTCTGGGGAGCGGTCCGTACTTTTTCTCTGAGTGCGCGCGGTTATAATCCCTAGCCAAGAGCTCTGGTTTGACATGGTTGATTCCCAAGGAAAGAAAAACATTACCCTCCGGATCGATCAGCCACCATCGGTTGTCGATGTACTCCAGGTGAAAAAAACCGGTTTTGCTGCCCCGTTTTTCCCGCCAGCCATAAAAATCAGATGCCATTGAGTAGAGTCCCTCGGTTAGTACGTCGCGCCGGCAGCGATCTGATAGACTTGCCGATTTGTCTCTGTAAGTATATCCGTTACTTCTGTATACGGCTCATCGTACTCATCTTTGAGACCCGAATGCTGATGAACTACCTGCTTACCCGGTGGGCCGCTGCCTTGGAGCCAGTCGATATATCCACACCACAGCCAGCCTATGCCATACGGGCGTCCGAACAGCGCTTCGACATACCGCCTGTAGCTTAAACCTCGTTCTCGATGGCCTGAGACATGGGGACCGTAAGGATCCGGCATTTTCGGTTTGGGCACAGCATAACAGGAATCGGTGGCGATAACCGGTTTTTCAATGATGCGATACCAGTAATCGATTCGTTTGAAATGCTCCTCGAAAGGATCAAACTGGTAGTACTGAAGGGACAGCGCATCGACATAGGGGCGCGCTTCTTGTAGAACGAAATCCGGAATCCCGGGATTGCCGTCGTAGCAATCACCTAATAGCAGGTGATATGAATCGTAGCGACGAATCAGATGGGCAATATACTTGTAGTACTCCCTGGCCAGGACCCGCATGAAGGTCTCATCATCTTCCCGAACCCGCTTTTCATCTCTGATCGGAAGACGATCAAACGGGCGGGAAAGAATCTCCTCGAATCCGCTGTAGGCAGTTCCGTATGCAGCATTCCAGGAGGAGATATTCCCGGCATAGCGTCGCTCCATCAGCTCACTGTAGACTTTTTGACCTGGAGTTGCGGGGTCCATCCGCAGGATTGCATCGATCCAGCGATCTCCCTGTGTCCAGACTGGAACATCCGAGAAAAAATAACCTATCAGGAATGGGTTGTCTCGAAACTCAAGATAGACCGCAGCAACTTTCTTCTCACATTCTTCGCGCCAAGACTCAGAGAATATATCAGGGAAATACTCATATGGAAGGGGGGAGAATTCCTCTCGGAATTTCCATGAAGCAAGGTATCCCGAGATATTCAAGAAGCGAAACAGATGAACAAAAGGTATCTTTTGGGGTATCTCCTCATCGTTGTAGTTCCCCAAGGTGTTAAATCCCCAATCTTTCAGATCGTGAAAAACATGTTTATAAAATTCCGCAGCGTTTCCGTACTTTTCGGTGAACACGTGCCGGTTGTAATCTTCCTGCAGCACGCTGACTTTTATGTGGTTGATGCCCAATGAGAGAAAGGGATGTCCTTCCGGATCGATGAACCACCAGCGATCGTCGATTTTCTCCAAACGAAAAAAACCTGTCCCTTGATGTTTGACCTTCTTCCATCCGCCATATTGATCCAGCTCTTGGCTTGTCATCGGAAGATATCTCCTTTCCCTACCCGCAAGTTTATCTCTCTCGGTTTTTTCCTCGAAGCCTGCCTGGCACTCGCATCATCTACGACCGCGCTTACCAGGCAGTCCACCCTCCATCGACTGACAGGTTGACGCAGTTGACCATTCCGGCTTCAGCGCTGGCCAAATACGTCGCAGCATAGGCCACATCTTCTCGGGTTGCCAGCTCTCCTTTAGGGATCTTTCCCAACACGAATTTTAGGAACTCCGGATTTCGCAGACGCTCCCGGGTCAGATTGGTCTCTATGAATGTTGGGGCAACCGAGTTCACTGTAATTCCATACTTAGCCCATTCAACCCCCAAAGACCGTACCAGGTTGATCAATGCTCCTTTGGTCGCGCAATATACCGGCTGGCCGGGAATACCGACCAGCCCCGATTGACTGGATATGAAGATAATGCGGCCAAACTTACGCTCTATCATCCCTTTGGCCACAGCCTGGGCACAGAAGTAACCACCGCGCACATTGGTATTGAAGTGATCCTCCCAATTCTCCTGGTCGACTTCGAGGCTGGGGGTGGGGCGATTGATCCCTGCATTGTTCACCAATATGTCGATGCGGTTAAACTCCTTTTCTACCGCAGCCACACCTCGACGAATTTGATCCAAGTCTCGTACATCCATGGCAAGGGGAAACACTTTTCTGCCATGGAGCTTACACAACTTTTCCGTTTCCCCG
>JAGLQP010000083.1 GCA_023136785.1 Spirochaetales bacterium | reverse complement strand
GGATGAGCTACCAACCGATTGAAAACTACGGAATCATCGGGGACCTGCACACAGTAGCCCTGGTCGGCATGAATGGTTCGATTGATTTCATGTGCTATCCCCACTTCGACTCTCCGACGCTTTTTGCCGCCCTCCTAGATCACCGGAAAGGCGGGTCGTTCCGAATCGCACCCTTGCACGATGGGATACAACAGAAACAGATGTACCTCCCCGATACCAATATGCTCCTGACCCGCTTTTTATCCCGGGAAGGGGTGGCAGAACTGTCCGATTTCATGCCTGTCCAGGAAAGTGGACACACTCATCGGTTGGTGCGGCGAATCAAAACCGTTAAGGGCCGTTTCAAGTACCGCTTGCTCTGCGATCCCCGCTTCGATTATGGAAGGTCCCAACACCGCGTCGAGGTCAGGGACAACGGAGTGCTATTTGTCCAGGATGAGAAAAGAACCTTTTTCCTGCGTTCGCAAATTCCTGTTGAAATCAAGGATGGTGCGGTATTAGCTGAATTCACCCTGGCGGAAGGTCAGTCGGCCGCGTTCGTTTTCGAGGAGTTCAGCAATGGTGGGATTTTGGAGTCGGAGAATCCCTACTACGTTTCCACGGCGTTCAAAGAAACCCTGAATTACTGGCGGCGCTGGATCAGTCGCTGCAAATATCAGGGCCGCTGGCGGGAGATGGTGCACCGCTCAGCCTTGGTCCTCAAGCTTCTCACCTCCCATCCCGACGGTTCGATTGTTGCCGCCCCAACCTTCGGCCTCCCCGAAAAGATCGGAGGAGAGCGCAATTGGGACTACCGCTATGCCTGGATTCGCGATGCCTCGTTCACGGTCTACGCGCTGCTGCGGCTAGGCTTCACCGACGAGGCCAAGGCTTTCATGGGCTGGATCGAGAAACGATCCGGGGAGCTTGGCCCTGATGGGTCGTTGCAGATCATGTATGGAATTGACGGCCGCCACACCCTGACCGAAGAAACCCTGAATCACTTCGAAGGATACCGTAAATCTTCGCCGATCCGTATCGGCAACAGCGCCTATGATCAACTTCAGCTCGATATCTACGGAGAACTGATGGATTCCATTTATCTCTACAATAAGTATGGAGAACCGATTTCTTTCGATTTGTGGCAGAACGTTGTGCGCTTAGTCGATTGGGTTGCCAAGAACTGGCATCAGGCGGACGAAGGGGTGTGGGAAGTCAGAGGCGGGCGTCAGGAGTTCCTATACTCCCGCGTGATGTGCTGGGTCGCTGTGGACAGGGCCATCCGCCTGGCAACAAAACGGAGTTTCCCCGCTCCCCTTGACCGCTGGCTCAAGGTACGAGATCAGATCTACTGGGATGTAATGAAGAATTTCTGGAATCTCAAAGGTAAGTTCTTCAGCCAGGTCAAAGATTCAAATACTCTGGATGCTTCCAGTTTGCTGATGCCACTGGTCAAGTTCATCTCCCCTACCGATCCGCGCTGGCTGTCGACCCTGAAGGCGATCGAGAAAAATCTGGTGGAGGACTCCCTGGTCTTTCGATACCGACAGACAGACGCGGCATCCGATGGCCTGCCGGGAGAGGAAGGAACTTTCAACATGTGCTCTTTCTGGTATGTAGAGAATCTCTCCCGGTCTGGAGATCTAGATCAGGCTCGCTTTGTGTTTGAAAAGGTGCTCGGTTACGCCAATCATCTTGGTCTGTATTCAGAGGAGCTCGGACCCTGCGGAGAGCACCTGGGGAACTTTCCACAGGCCTTTACCCATCTTGGTCTGATCAGTGCTGCCTACAACCTGGACCATATGCTCAACGCTGCCGGATGAGCCCGGGGCCTAAGAAAAATTCTGAAAAATATTTGAATATCTCCCCCTCGTATTTGTATGTTTAATCGTGAGCGTGCCGTTGCGAAAGGAGCATGAACCGTGGATATCGTGAAGCTTAATGGAGTTAAGAAGGTCTACCCTCTGGGCAAGGTAACGGTGCAAGCAATAAAAGGGGTCGATCTGTGCATCGAAAAGGGAGATTTCATCTCCATCGCCGGACCCTCCGGCTCCGGAAAGACAACGATTCTCAATATGATCGGCTGCATCGACAAGCCCACCGAGGGGACCGTGGAGATCAGCGAACGCTGTACAGCGGAGATGAGCGATAAAGAGCTTACCTCCCTTCGCCACGAGTTTCTCGGTTTCATCTTTCAATCCTTCAATTTGATCCCTGTTTTAAACGTCTACGAGAACATCGAATTCCCCCTTCTGCTCGGAAAAAACAGGATGAGCAAGAAGGAGAAGGCGGATTGGATCGCCTATCTGATCGAAGAGGTGGATCTGGCCGAGCAGCGTATTCAGCGGCCCAATGAGCTTTCCGGCGGCCAACGCCAGCGGGTGGCAATCGCCAGAGCCCTGGCTACAAAACCGGAGATCGTTCTGGCTGACGAGCCCACGGCGAACCTTGATTCCAAGACCGGAGAAGGGATCATCGAGTTGATGAAAAAGCTCAACCGGGAACAATCCACCACCTTCATCTTCTCCACCCATGATCCGGCGATCGTCTCAATAGCCGACCACGTGATCCATCTGCATGACGGCTTGGTGGTAGAGGAACAGCGGAGGCAGCGCGATGCCGGTACTCGCTAAAATCGCGATCCGCAATCTGCGGGAGCACAAGTCCAAGACCCTGATCATCGGTATCATCATCGCCATTGGTATCACCGTCATGCTCCTGGGGAACTCTCTCATGGAAACAGCGGCCCGCGGGGTCCGGCGCTCCTTCATCGACAACTACACGGGCCACGTGATGATCAGCGCCAAGACCGAGGGCAGCGTCTCTTTGTTCGGGCGTCAGGGACCGCAAACCGGAAACGAGGAGATACCCCGCATCCCCGAGTATGAACAGGTGTACGAGTACGCAACTTCCCTACCCGAGGTCAGAACCGCGGCTTCCCAGGTAAGCGGGTTTGGTCTGTTCAGCTTCGAAGAAAAGGGCAATCAGTTCGGCATTCTTTTCGGGATCGAACCGGAAAGCTACCGCTCGATGTTCCCGGACAGCATCACTCTTGCCGGAGGGCGTTATCTCGAGCCGGGAGAAGAGGGTATTCTGCTCAGCGAGTCAAAGGTCGAGGAGATCGAAGAAGACATTGGCATCATCTTGTCTCCCGGAGATTCCATTCTGGTGAGTGGTATCGGAGCTATGGGATTCCGCATTCGCGAGCTTCCGATTCGGGGCATCTTTCGCTTTGAGCAGGAAGTGGAGGGCCTGAGTCAGATCAACTTCGTAGACGTGCAGTCCCTGCGCGCTCTCCTCGGGATGGTGGTAGCCACCGCGGGGCAGATGAACCTCAGCTCCGAAGAGACCTATTTTCTGGAAGTCGAAGACCCGGAGGAGGCACTGTTCGGGGGGCCTGTGCTCGAGCTTTCAGAATCTCAAACCCAGAATGTCTCGGAAGAGGCCCTTTTGAACATATTGGGAGTGAGGCGGCCGGGCAGCTACGCGGCTCAAATAGACGCAGGAGCCTGGCATTTCATTCTTCTCAAACTCGAGGACGAAAGCCAGGTAGAGCCCGTGATTGCCCAGTTAAACCGCTGGTTCACCACCGAAGGAATCGAAGCTCGGGCCGTAGACTGGAAAGTCGCCTCCGGCGGCTTCGGCTCTCTGGCCGATACGATCCAGATCGTATTCAACGTCCTGATACTAATCATCGCCGTGGTAGCAATCATCATCATCATGAATACGCTGGTGATCTCGGTGATCGAGCGGACCGGGGAGATCGGAACGATGCGCGCTCTCGGGGCTCAAAAGAGAACCGTTCGACGCATGTTCGTGCTGGAGACGTTGAGCATTTCTGTTGTCTTCGGAATGATTGGTGTTGCCGTCGGTGCGATAACGATCGGCATCCTCAACCTAACCGGCCTGCCGGCCCCCAATCCGTTTTTCGAGATCCTCTTCGGCGGCAAAGTCCTGCACCCGGCTCTACCTCTATCATCACTGCTCTACGCGCTGGGCATCATAGTGGCTATTGGCATCGTGGCCAGTCTCTACCCGGTGAGCGTGGCCCTGAGGATTCAGCCGGTTCAGGCCATTCAGGCAGAATAGGGGAGGAGCCGTTATGAACACGTTACGCATCAGTTTTCGCAACCTCAGCCGACAGAAAAAAAGAAGCTTCCTCCTCGGTGGAGCCATCGCCTTCGGCATTCTGATCATCACCCTGGTGAACTCCTTTACCGCCGGATTTGTTGAAAACGTACAGGAAAACTTCAGCCATTTCTTCGCCGGTCATGTATTCCTGACCGGGTACGAAAAAAGCCCTTCAGGACGACTGATCACGGTAATCCGGGAAGACGACGTACTGATAGAAGCCATCGAATCATTGGAAAATCTCCCCCTGCAGTATTTGTCCCGGCGCTCCAGTCTGGAGGGCACCTTGATCTTCGAAGGGGAGAGCATTCGCCAGGAGGTAGTGGGGGTGAACTGGCAGGAAGAGGGATTTTTATCCGAGCGGCTGATCCTTCGAGAGGGCTCGATGGAACAAGTCCTGGTCGATCCCCGCGCTCTCGTTCTCAATGAAAAAATGGCGGCCCGGCTCAACGTGGAAATCGGCGACACCCTGCTGGTACAGCTTCAAACCGTGACCGGCCAGCAGAACGTGGGTGAGTTCATCCTGGCCGCCACCAGCGTGGATACGGGATTCTTCAGCGCTGTGAGTGCCTATGCCCATCGCAGCCACGTGAACCGGCTGTTGAATATCTCTGAAGATGAGTACATCAGCCTGGGATTGTTTCTTAAAGACATGCTGTTGATGGAGCGGGAAGCCCAAGCGTTGTCCGGCGCTCTGGAAGAAAAGCTGTCTTTGGTTCCCCGTTTCAGTGGTCCCCGCGGCTTTCAGGAGCAGCGTAACCAGCTCCTTGAAGAGCAGTGGGAGGGCACCCGGTATCAGCTCTTTACAATCGGGGACTTCCTCAAGCCTCTGAATCAGATCGCCTCGACCTTGAACACGGTGGGACTGGTCGTGGTGTTGATCCTGTTCGTAATCATCATGGTCGGAGTCACCAACACCTTCCGCATGATTATCTACGAACGGACCCGGGAAATCGGCACCATGCGCTCCCTGGGCCTACAGAGAGGAGGGGTAAGGGGACTGTTTCTGCTGGAGGCGCTGCTGCTCTCTTTGGGTGGGGCGCTGGCCGGGTTGATCGCGGCGTTTCTTGTCGCCCTGATCCTATCGCTGATAAACTTCGGGACGGACAATCAGTTCTTCATTATCCTGAAGAATGGGCACCTGTTCTTCAAGATTCTACCCGCTCAGATTGCGGGCAACATCGCGGTCATAGGCGTGTTGACTCTCCTGGCCGCTCTGATCCCGGCCAGTCGCGCCGCCAAGCTGGATCCGGCCCACGCCCTGCGAAAGACCTATTGAGAAAGGTTCATCCGAATGTCACCTGGAGGTAATACCGTGAAAAAAACGATGCCTATTTTTCTGGCAATCCTGCTTTTCCTCATCCCTCTGCCTGGCTCCTGGGCGGCGGAGCCGGACCTAAAAGCCATTTTGCGCACTGTCGATAAGATGTCGAACTTCGAAACCACAGACTTCTCCGCGACCTATACCGTTGTTTCCGAAAAACCGGGGGAAGACTCAAGCGTATTCAAGATCCGTATGTTCCGTCGCGATCAAGAGGACAAGTTCCTCCTCCTGTTCTTAGAACCGGAGATCCAAAAGGGCCAGGGATACCTGCAGCTGGAGGATAATCTCTGGTTCTACGATCCGGAGAGTCGAAAGTTCAGCCACTCCTCCTTGAAGGAGAATCTCGAAGACTCGGAAACGAAGAACAGCGACTTCCGCCGCTCCTCCCTGTCCGAGGACTACGAGGTGGAGAGCTACAGTGAAGAAGCCCTCGGGAAATATCCCGTATACGTGATCAACCTGGTCGCCAACAACGATGAAGTCCCCTACCCACGCATGAAACTTTGGATCCACAAGGACCGATCCCTGGTACTGAAGGTGGAGGACTACAGCCTTTCGCAACGACTGATGCGCACGGCCTACTACCCAAAGTACATGCGGGTCAGCGACCGCTTCATCCCCTCCCGCATGCTCTTCGTAGATGAGCTGAAAGAGGGAGAGAAAACCCAGGTAACGATAAAAGACGCTTCGGTAGCGTCCCTTCCCGATTCCGTGTTCACGAAGGCCTATCTGGAACGGGTCAATCGATAGAGAGCTCTAATCATGATTTCAGAACATGAACAAGCGCTCATCCACACTATCGATCGGGATGAGCTCATCGAGCTGACCCGGGAGCTGGTGAAGATCGACTCGGTGATTCGCCCCGAGACGGGGAATACCGAGAGCAAGGCGGTGGAGTTCATCGCCGAGTGGATTCGGAGGGAGCTCGCCATCGAGCCTATCGTTGAAGAAGTCGAGCCTGGCCGAAAGAACATCATCGCCACCCTTGATTCAGGTCGCCCGGGACAGGTTTTGATGCTGGAGGGACATACCGACGTGGTCAGCGAGGGTGACAGGAACAGTTGGAGCCACGATCCCTTCGCCGCCGAGATCGCCGATGACCGGATCTACGGGCGCGGGGCCTGCGATATGAAGGGCGGCGTAGCCGTAGTCCTTCTGACCGCCAAGGCCTTCCTTGCCTCCAAGGTCCCTTTTACCGGCAAGATCCGTCTCGGGCTGGTCTGCGATGAGGAGGGGATGATGATCGGTATCAAGGACTTCATCCGCAAGGGCCACGCCGATGACGTGGATGCCGCTCTGGTTCCCGAACCGGAGGAGAATCAGCTCTGCATCAGCATGAAAGGAGCGATCCGGGCGATTGTCCGCGCACACGGGAAGATGGCCCACGGCTGTATGCCCCTGACCGGAATCAATCCCAACACCCGCCTGGCTAAAACCATTCTGGCTTTCGAGGAGTTCGAAACGGAGGAGAAGAAACGATGCGGAGAGGACCCCTACCTGGGTTGGCCCTCGATCACCTTCACCGTGGTCCAGGCCCCGCCCCCCGGCGAACCGGCTCAACTCAACGTCATGCCCGCCGAGGCGGTGGGTTATGTGGACATCCGCACCACACCTCTTCAGGACCACGAGAAGCTGCGAAGTCGCTTGCAGAAAATCCTGACGGACTTAGCCGGAGAAGATCCCGATTACAATGCGGAGATCGAGTTCATCGAGGATCGTCCCGTGGTTGCCATCGAGAAGGATGAAGCCATCGTGGGCTGCGCTGCCTCGGCATATAGGGACGTCACGGGAAAGGAACCGGTTTACAACGGCGTGCCCGGCGCTACCGACGGAACCTTTCTCCATGCCTGGAAGGGAATTCCCTGTTTGGTCAACGGACCCGGACCCCGCCATATCCCGCATCATAAGGATGAGTACATCGAGATCGAGGAACTGGTCGAAGCCGCCCGGGTGTACGTCGTGGCGGCCCACCGCTTTCTAAACGCCCAGCCGGGGCCAAACCGATAGGATTGTCATATCCTACTCAGACGAAAGCAACGTCGGAGAGAATCGGCCAGTGATCGGATGGATAGAGCCGAGCATCTTCACCGGGTTGGTCATAAAGGATACAAGCCTG
>JAGLQP010000082.1 GCA_023136785.1 Spirochaetales bacterium | reverse complement strand
CGGGGATATCCTGCGTTTTTCGAGTTTATTGATCGCCTTCCGCAAGAATCATCCCGCCTTTCACCGTCCCGAGTTCTACAGCGGCGAGGACCGGGACAGGAACAGCATCCCCGATATTACCTGGTTCGATGAGAAAGGCCGCCTCATAGACTGGGAAAAAGCGGACCGAAGCCTGGCCTATCGACTCGACGGAAGCAAGGCGGAGATCGACGCCGACAGGGATGACAACGATTTTTTTCTCATGTTCAACGCCTTCGCTGAACAACGGGAGTTTTTCGTCTGTGAGCCGCCGAAAGGAAAGCGCTGGCATCTGGCCATCGATACGGGGCTACCTTCCCCCGGGGATATCCTGGAACCCGGGCAGGAGCGGTTGTTGCCGACTCAGGGCTGTTATACCTTGAAACCCGGGTCGGTGGCGGTGCTTATGGCAAAATAGCGTAACTTGTCGTTCCCAACCTCCAGTGATTAGATTAGAGGAAGCAAATCCCGAGAAAGTGAAAAGCGAGCAATTTTGTGTCCGAATCCCACATCCTCGTCGAGGGTGCCCGGCAGAACAACCTGAAATCCCTGAACCTGGAGCTTCCCCTCAACAAGCTGATCGTGGTGACCGGGATCAGCGGCTCGGGAAAGTCCTCCCTGGCCTTCGACACCCTGTACTCCGAAGGGCAGCGCCGTTACGTGGAGACCTTCTCACCCTACACCCGGCAGTTCTTGGATCGGATGGACAAGCCCCAGGTCGAGCGCATCGAGGGTATACCCCCGGCGATCGCCATCAACCAGGTCAATCCGGTGCGCACCTCCCGATCCACCGTGGGTACCATGACCGAGTTGAACGACCACCTCAAGCTGCTCTACGCCCGGACCGGACGGCTGTACTGCCAAAATTGCGGAAAGCCGGTTGACCGGGACTCTCCGGAGCGTATTTGGAAACACTTGCTTGGTTGGGCTAAGAACGAGGAGAAGAGCGGCCAAAGCAGGCACGGGTCCGAGGCAGAGGCCCAGCGCCTGCTGATCGTCTTTCCCGTGACGGTCCCCCACAACTTCACCGTGGAGGAGGTACGGGAGCTGCTCCTCAAGCAGGGTTATACCCGTATCCACCGCCAGGAGAATTCGACTCTGGAGGTCATCCAGGACAGAGTCCAGTTCAAGCGGGCCAACAGATCCCGGATCATCGAGGATCTGGAGGCGGGCCTTCGATACGGGCAGGGCAAGATCCTGGTCTATCCACTGGATAAGAAGCTGCGGCCCCTCCAACCCCTACGCTTTTCCAGCGATCTTCACTGTCCTGACTGTGACATTCACTACCGCGATCCGGTTCCCAACCTCTTCTCCTTCAACTCTCCTATCGGCGCCTGTGGGAGCTGTCGCGGCTTCGGCAGAGCCATCGGCATCGATCCCGATCTTGTGATCCCGGATAAGGGGAAGACCCTGGCCGAGGGCGCCATCCGTCCCTGGCAGAGCGAGAGCTTTGGGGAGTGCCAGGACGCCCTGGCGCGGTTTGCCCGCAGGCGCACCATCCCTCTCGATGTGCCCTGGCGGGAGATGAGCCAGCCCCAGCGGGATTGGGTGATGGAGGGGGAGTGGCAGGGTGAGGGTACCTGGTACGGGATCAAGGGCTTCTTCGAGTGGCTGGAGACCAAGGCCTATAAGATGCACATCCGGGTGCTGTTGTCCAAGTATCGAGCCTACCATCTCTGTCCCGCCTGCCGGGGAGCCCGGCTCAAGCCGGAGGCCCTGCTCTGGCGAATCGGAGCGGGAAGAGGACTGAACATCCACGAGCTGATGCTCCTTCCCATAGAGCGCTGCCATTCCTTTTTCGGAAAAATGAAGGCCGGAACCGGGAAAACAAACTCCGTCGGCGAAGCCACCGAGATGCTCCTTGGGGAAATCCGCTCGCGCCTGCGCTATCTGGTCGAGGTCGGGCTGGGGTATCTGACCCTGGATCGCCAGTCCCGGACACTCAGCGGCGGGGAGGTGCAGAGAATCAACCTGACCACGGCGTTGGGAACCTCGCTGGTAAACTCTCTGTTCGTTCTGGATGAGCCGAGCATCGGCCTGCACTCCCGGGATATCCGCCGGCTGATTGCGGTGCTCCACAGGCTGCGGGACGCGGGAAACACGCTGCTGGTGGTGGAGCACGATCCGGAGGTGATCCGAGCAGCGGACCTGGTCCTCGATATGGGACCCGGAGCCGGGGAGCAGGGGGGAGAGATCGTGTTCTTCGGATCTCAGGCGGAGCTTCTCAAGGAGAAGCGGTCCCTGACCGCTCAGTACTTGAGCGGGAAGAGGAGTGTCCTGGACCCGGGCTTGAGAATCGACGCTTCCCGTTCCGGGGTTGATCGGGCGGATTCGTTTCTGGAGATTCTAGGTGCCGAAGAGCACAATCTCAGAGGGATAGACGTGGCTATCCCTCTGAACCATCTGGTGTGCATCACCGGGGTGAGCGGCTCGGGAAAGTCAACCCTGGTGCAGGAGGTGCTGTACCGCGCTCTGTACCGCTTGCAGGGAAGACCCGTGGAGCAGCCGGGGCGGCATCGAGAGATCCGTGGATTCGAGCACTTTTCCGAAGTCGTGCTGGTCGATCAGTCGCCGATCGGCAAGACCACCCGCTCCAACCCGGCCAGTTACGTGGGTGCCCTCAACCCGATCCGTAAGCTCTTTGCCGCGGAGCCCCTGTCGCGACAGCGGGGCTACACACCGGGAACGTTCAGCTTCAATTCGGGGAAGGGACGCTGTCCAACCTGCGGAGGCAACGGATTCGAGCGAATCGAGATGCAATTCTTAAGCGACGTCTACCTCCGTTGTCCCGACTGCGACGGCAGGCGCTACCGTTCGGAGGTCCTGGAGGTCAAGATCTCTCCGATTCCCCGGGAAACAGATTCCGATCGAATCGGCACCGCTGCTCACGGCTTCTCGGAGAAATCGATCGCCGAAATACTCGACTTGACCGTAGCCGAGGCCTGTGATTTTTTTTCCGGAGTCCCTGAGGTTTTGCGCCTTCTCAAACCGCTTCGCGCCGTCGGCCTGAGCTATATCACCCTGGGCCAGCCGGTGCCTACCTTGAGCGGCGGCGAGGCCCAGCGTTTGAAGCTGGCCGGTCATCTCGCCAAGGTGAAGCCGCAACAAAGAGGGAAGGGCAAGCCCACCCTGTTTCTCTTCGACGAGCCGACAACGGGGCTCCATTTCCATGACATCGCCACTCTGCTCCAGGCTTTTCGCCGCCTGCTCGAAGCGGATCACAGCATCGTAGTGATCGAACACAATCTCGATGTGATCGCCGCCGCGGATTGGGTCATCGATCTGGGCCCTGAAGGGGGCGAACAGGGGGGGCGGGTAGTGTGTACCGGCTCACCTCGGGATATCCTCAAGGTTCGTGGCAGCCATACCGCTCAGGCGCTGCGGCGATATTGGCAGCCTGATCGGTCGGAATCGGTGGAGAAGGCGGAAGAACGTGAGAGCCCGTCAACGAATCAGCACATCACCATCCGCCACGCCCGGGAACACAACCTGCAGGGAATCGACGTAACCATACCGCGGGACCGGTTCACGGTCGTGACCGGGGTCAGCGGCAGCGGCAAGAGCACCCTGGTTCGAGAGGTACTGTACGAGAACCTGCATACCCTGGTTGCTACCCGTCGGGGTCGACGAAGGACCGCTTCAAACGGATCATCCGCCCGGCTGGTCGGCTGCGACGATCTCCTGGGATGGGATCAGGTCGGCCGGGTCCTTGAGGTCGATCAGACACCGATCGGCAAGACTCCCCGATCCTGTCCCGCCACCTACGTTGGGTTCTGGGATGAGGTGCGAAAGCTCTACGCCCGCACTCCCGAGGCGAGGATGCGGGGCTACACTCCCAGCCGCTTCTCCTTCAACGTCGCCGGGGGCCGCTGCGAGGAGTGTGCCGGTCAAGGGGTGCAGAAGATCGAAATGAGCTTTCTGCCCAACGTATCCGTGCGCTGCGATGTCTGCGGAGGCCGCCGCTTCAACTCGGAAACCCTGTCTGTGCTCTACAGAGACAAGAGCATCGCCGATGTTCTCGCCATGAGCGTCGACGAAGCGGTGGATTTCTTCTCCGCGCACCCGGCCGTGCACAGGGCTTTGCTCCTGCTGCAGGATGTGGGCCTGGGCTATATCCCCCTTGGGCAGCCGAGCCCCACCTTGAGCGGCGGGGAAGCTCAACGCATCAAGCTGGTCACCGAGCTGGCCAAGACCAAACTTCCACCAACTGATAGCTCAGGCCGTGCCAGTGACCGCAACGAGGAGACGGCGGGAGCAGGACGCTTCGGACGAATCGCCGCCGGCAGACCGGCCCGTACGCTGTACGTGCTGGACGAACCAACGATCGGGCTGCACATGGCGGATGTGGAGAAGCTGATCCGGGTCCTCCAGCGCCTGGTCGATGCCGGGAATACCGTGGTCGTCATCGAGCACAATCTCGACATTATTGCCGAGGCGGACTGGATCATCGATCTGGGCCCGGAAGGGGGCGGCAAAGGCGGCCGGATCGTGGTCAAAGGAACGCCCCAAGCCGTAGCCGCAGGGGCCAACGGATCGCATACGGGACGGTTCCTGGCCGAGTTCTTAAGGGACCGCAGCATTTCGTCCTGAAGTGCTTCGATCGACTAACGGAGAGGTGCCGATCAGGCGGCCTGCTCGCGGACCTTTTGTGCTTTTCCCGGTTGCATTGCCTGCCGGCTACCCGCCTTATATGATGGAGAATTGGCTATTTCGAGGACAGTTTCTCTTTTTCCAAAGAAATAATTTTAGCGTTGCTTTCTTTCTCTCGCTTTCGTAATCTTTCAGCCTAATCTATCTCCACTAATTCTCCTGGTGTACAAATAAGCGGTGTTTTCACGCCTTGCCTGGTGTTTACATTCAATAACTGCTTTTTATAGCACCATTAGCTATATGAGAACAATTCCAGGTCACGAGGTAATCTACTTCATGCATATTCAATCTATCAAATCCAGTAGAAAACCTCCATGTTTTCCCCAGGGAACAGACCATGAGGGAAAGTCCGTTGTCACGGATGGCAAGGGACGGCTTGACACTCCCCCGACCTTCGGCTCTCAATAGAGGTATGAAGGCAAATCAAGACAAGGTAGGTCGGCCGCGGCGCTATAACCTCACACCGCCGGCGGGTTTTGCCAATTCGGAGTTGGCCCACGGCGTGGCTCTGCTGCAGGAGCTCGCCGAGCGAGTATACGATCAGATCAACGACCTGCCCGGGGAAGCCCTGGACCACGCTGTTCAAGACACGACCCTGACCATTTCCATGTTGGTGCTGCATATGGCCTGGGCTGAAGCAAATTGGGTACGGCGGATCACCACCGCGGACATCCCCGATCCCCTGATGAAAGATATCAAGAAGGGGAGTATCAGTAAGCTTAGCGAGCCGCCGCCCCCCGGCTACGCCGCTTCCACGTTGATCGAGCTCTGCCGGCGGGTGCAGAAAGACTACTCTCAACCGGCGCTTGCGGATATCGAAGACATCGACGGGGTTCTGACCAAAGAGGGCAGCACCTTTTCCGTGCGGGGAATCATGGGCCAGCTCGCCTGGCACTGGACCTATCATTCCGGGCAGATCGGACTGCTCCGGCTGCTCTGGGGTTCGGATTACCAGTGGAGGGGCGAAGATATCGTTGCGCTGCCTCCGCGCTGAAAGGTTGAGGCTATGGTGGATGTGAAAGAAGCCGTCGGCAAGGCTATGGACTACCTCAAGGATATGTATCAGATCGATCAGTTCAAGGACGTCCTGCTCGAGGAGGTGGATCTTTCGGAGGACAACAAGTTCTGGAACGTAACCATCGGCTTCACCAGACAGCAGGAATCCACCTCCGGAGGACCCATGGCCACCCTGATCGGGCAGTCCACGGAGTTCAAGCGGGAGTTCAAGGTCTTTCAGATTGACGCGGGGAGCGGCGCCCTGCGCTCGATGAGGAGCAGAAGAGGGGAGTAGTGGACCGCGATTCAATCAACCTGCTCCGGCCCGGGGAGCCCCAGGCCGGGAATGGGGATCTGGACGAACGCACCACCGTCGATCTCGATCTACATACCACGATCCGCTATCGCCAGGAAGCGCTGGCCGATCTTCTCGCCGACGCCGAGCTGGAGACCTATTCCGACTGCGTGGAGAAGCTCGCCCGGCCTTCCCGACTCGCACAAAAATAGCGTTCACTTCCGAGCCCTGCGCCTGATTCGCCGCATCGAGGGGTGCGGGAGAAGGCTCAACGCCTGCGGGGGTTGTTCGCCGCCGGGCACGGAGTGAGCTACGAGCAGCTGGAGGAACTGCTTCGAAAACGGGGCGTTCTGCCTTGACCTGGTTTTTTTTGTTTCTCATTCTACCTCACCAGCCCTCGGGGCATTTTCCAATGTCGCCTGGAAATCAATCTTTTCTTACCGGCGGAACGCCCTGGGGTGATCTCAGCTACGTGAAATCTTGGTGCGACAATGTTGAGCTTGACACTTCTGTTCTGCCAGAGACACAGGAGCATCAAGCGAGCTATGATCGTGTCTGTCAGCCGGTTAGAATCTCTTCAATGAACGTACCTTCTTTCTCCTCAATTTCTTCGGGAGTATAGCCCAGAGCCTCTATCGGCTCGAAGACCCTCCCCGCTGCCACTCCCAGAAGTTCGAGGCGTTCTCGAAGGTTCATGCGCGCAAAATCATTTGAGATTACGAGAAGATCGATGTCGCTGTCTTCTCGTGGAGTACCATTACGATAAGAACCGAACAGCACAATTCTAGCAGTGGTAATACCGAGCTTGTGAAGCTCATCTTTGTATTCTCTGATAATCATATCGATTTCACGTGTTGTTTTAACCACGACAGTATCTTCTCCGTTTTTTCTAAATACTCTTGTACCACTTCTCTCGGGTAGCTGCTTAGAATCTTGCTGAAATCTTCAGGGTATCTAGTTATGACGCTGGCGTTGTTGATCTTCGATACGAAATCGAAATGTTCCGGTGGAAGCTCCGTACTTGTTTCCTTCACGAGATATAAGAGATTATGTGTTTTCGGAGCAGACCGATTCAAACGTTTAGAAAAAATCGCTTTCAGCATTTTTTCAAGTGACATATGGCACATGAACACTACATAAACGTATCGACCAGCTTTCAGCAAATGCTTTGCGGTTGAGAAATCATATTCGGAAGAGGACATATAGCTTTCAACGTCTTTTCGCATCACTACAGAGATACTAATCTATTAATGATAGCTAGGCAACAAACTATAAAGCTGTACGATCGAGCCACTCGGGACGCCGGGAATCACCGCTACTCGATCAATACTCATTGCGTCTCCTCATGCTCCTCTCGACCAAGGTTAGTGAGATTGGCAACGCCGTAGAACCGTGTTATTCTGTCATGAAAACCTATCAAGTCCAATCAAGCACTATCCGGTCGTGATCAGCTATGTCCATTGGATCATGCCGAGTATTTCTGCTATCAATGGCGAGTCCGAGCGGGGAATGAGATCCACCCCGGCCGCTCTTCAGAAGCGGCGCAGAGCAGCGAAAGGAGAGGGAGAAGTGGCAGTCAAGGAGTTATGTGCCGGCGGCAGGGCGGTCGGCACGATGATCCGATTGG
>JAGLQP010000081.1 GCA_023136785.1 Spirochaetales bacterium | reverse complement strand
GCCCAGCCGCGAGAATTGTGATATGGATCAGTGCAGCGTTTATCTTATAGACGGCGGATTTCCGGAAGATCTTCCTGGATTCAGCCGGGAAATAGCCAGCGCCTCATTCCCTTTTTGGGGAAGCTACTGCCTTCTCGATTTCGCCGCGATGAACTTCGCTCACCTTGACGAGAGGGGCTACAGCGTGATCGCCGACAGCCGTTATCGCAGTCTTCTTCCGTTCATCACTTCGAGAGGCAGACAGGACAGAGAGACTCTGGTCTTTCTCGATCAAGGATTGGAAGGATTGGTAGACACGGTGCGCAGCAATCCGGCGGAAACGATCCTGTTGTGCCCCCTGACCCTGGTCTGCGATCTGGACAGGCACGTCCTCAATTCCGCCGTCGAGAACCGAAAGGCTCCGATTGTCAAGTTGTCCGTAAGAAAGGTAGAGACGGATATCTACCTGGCTCGGCGGGAAGCCCTGGTCGATGCTCTGCAAAGCTACGGCAAACGACACTCCCTTTCCCGAAGGTTGTCCACCGCTCTGTTCTCCCAGGTATTGCACTCCTCCTTCGAGGCGATCCAGGACATATCGGGCAGGATCCTCTTTCAGCGCAATCTGACCCAACTGTTCAAAGAAAACCTCTGGCTCGTCGGCCAAACGGGTGGGGTGGAGGTGTTGTCGAGGCTTTTCAGCCCGGAGAAGACCAGCAACTCTGCCAAGGGTACGATCGTCGAGAAGGAGGGCCACGTAAAGAACTCTCTCCTTGCTCCAGGCGCTCGAATCGAGGGCTACGTGGAGGGAAGCTTCATCTTTCCCAATGTGATTGTACACAGAGGCGCTTCGGTGGTGAACTCGGTCGTCATGAACGGAAACCGCATCGGCGGCAAAGCGCAACTGTACAAAACCCTGGTTCTGCCCTATCTTGGAGATCTTGGATCGTCGAACATCGGAGAGAACACGCGTATCGGCATGCGAGAGGCGGGAGCTCGGAATTTCGACTACCCCAAACAGATTCGGGAGGGGGTCACGGTTCTCGGAATAAACGCGGAAGTTCCCAAGGGCTACAAAATCGGTCCCGGATGCCTGGTGGGCGCACGGGTCGGCGCACAACGGCTGCGATCGATAAAGGAACTAACCCGGAGCAGCTCTGTGGTCAGAGCAGAGGATACGGAGCAAGAGTGAGTACCCTGCGAAGGCAGGGATTCGATCGATATCGAAGGATCAAGAATGCCAAACCAAGCGGTAATTGATTTTATAGAGAAACACGACAAGTTCATCATCACGGCTCATGAAACTCCCGACGGCGATGCTCTGGGGAGCGAGTACGCCATGCTGAGGGCTTTGCGCAAACTGGGCAAGACCGCCCGCATCCTCAACGCCGACCCGGCGCCCAAGAAATTTGTCTTCATTGACGACACCGGGGAGTTCGAAGTTCTGGTCAAGAAAGAACAGATACCGGAGGATATCCAAGAGTACGGTCTGTTCGTTCTGGACGTGAACGACATCAACAACATCGGACAGATAGCTACCTTGGTCCTACCCCGGGTCAAGGAGTACTTCATCGTCGACCACCACGACAGCGAGACGGTTCAGCTTTCCCAGAATCACATCGAACAGAACGCCTCCTCCACCTGCGAGATTCTCTACCTGTTGTTCCGTGAGATGGGCTTGGAGCTGGATCTGCCCATGGCCCAAGCCCTGTACATGGGCATCGTGTACGACACCGGCTCCTTCATCTACCCCAAAACCACGGCGGTGACCTTTCAAATCGCCCACGAGCTGGTCAGCATGGGCGTCGATCCCAACGAAACCTACGTGAATGTCTACGAGAGCAACTCGATCAGCTCCCTGGTCCTGATGGCGAAGGTTCTCACCACCCTGGAGCTGTACTACGACAAACACGTGGCCGTGCAGACCATGACCCAGGAGCTGATCCGGGACGCCGACGCGATCTACGAAGAGTCGGACCAACTGATCAATATCCCCCTGCGCAGCGGGGATATTCGGGTCAGTGTCTTCTTCAAGGAGAATCTCGAGGGGGTAAAGCGCTGCTCCCTTCGATCCAAAGGCAACATCGATGTGGCCGCCATCGCTCAGAGTTTCGGCGGCGGAGGGCACAAGACCGCCGCCGGGTTCAAATGTCCCCGATCCTTCGATGTTATGGAGGTGGAAGTGTTGGAGATGCTGCGAGAATATTTCAATCACGAAGCCACGGATGAACAATAGAACACGAGACATTTCAATCAGACACGACAATCCCCGGCGATCCTCTCCGTTCGTACGGAAAGCGGCGCTTGCTCAACTCTGCCTTCTGGTTGTTCTCTCATCCTGCGATCTGATCAAGGAGAACAAAGAGCCGGAGGTTGCAGCGCGCCGGATCGTACCGGAGGTATACAACGAGGATATTCCCGGATCGAACCGCTCGACCGCCACATCCGTAGAGACCCTCGAACTGACACCGAAGGTACCTCTCGACGACAAGGAAAAGCTGATCCGGGTTATCAATACGAATCTGGATCTGGACACCAACGACGAGCAAATTCTGGTGCTCCGTCAGAAGGAAGATCTGCAGGGGTCCCTGAGGATTGCCGTGATCGACTACGATCCGGTACGGGCCACCTACTCCCGGACCTGGGAGAGCCTGACCAATGCCACCAACCTGCGTATGTTGGAGATCTCCCTCAAAGATGTGGTGGGGGATCACAACCTGGAGATCGTTTGCCGGGGAATGAACGAACAGGGCGAGCTGACTCTGGATCTGTTCCGGAAAACCCCCTCCCCCACCGGACTCGGGCTGTATTTCACGGAAATCTTGAGGATCGTGGCCGATGGCAGCATCGATATCGATGAAATCGAGCGTTCCGAGGGGTATCGTCTCGGACAGAAGAACGGACCCAGCTTTACCATCTACGCCTACAGCCGGGACGTGGAATCGGAGAACATCCTGGACAAGGTCAAACGTACCTACTACTGGCAGTATCAGCAGAATCGGTACGTGCTGACCCGCGTTGAGAAAATGCCCGGGGCGGCTATCGAGGAGAAGCAGCTCGAGGAGCTTTTTTCCGATCCTTCGGTGGAGGCCTTTGAAGCCTTCCTGTCAGGTCCCTGGTATCTCGCAGGGACGGATGGGAAGGAGGAGATCCTGCTCTTCCTTCCGGAGCAACGGCGGATCAGCGTATACTCGGGGGATGTTCAGGAGGTGTACATCTGGCAGGTATCCTTCCGCAGCCTCTCCAATCGTCTGCTGGCCTTCGGAGCCAACGAGGCGATAGAATCGATCGTCCGCCGCTTCAATATTGAGATCGTATCCCTGAACACCATTGACGTTTCCATCCTGGGCTCCGAACAGTGGGATCGATCCTTCGGCCGCTACATCAAGCTCACGGAAGAGTTGCAGCAGGACCTGCTGAGCAAAGAGCGTACCCGAATCAATTCTGTGGAGGTGGAGCTGACCGGCTTGTATCAGAGCGGGGCCGGCATCGAGATTATCTTCGAACCGCCGCAATTCACCTGGATCGAGGAAGGTCGGGAGTTCGCCGGCGGTTTCACCATCATCCGCCTCGATCAGGATGTGCTGTATCTTCAGGGTATGGATGACAAGGGCCTTGTCACCACGACGGCCACCTACATCATGGAGTACGAGGAAAATCAGGAAGCCAACTATCTGTACCGGACCCTGACGCTTGTTCCCGGGAAATTGAGCGTCCACGGTGTGGCCGCTACCTCGGAAACCCGGATCGTCTTCGAGCAGTTGGAAATTCTCGAGGAACAGGAATCGCAAGAGGAGCAGCCTGCCTCGGAGCAGGTCCAGGACCAGGGCCGGGAGTAATCCCCTTCCCGCCCCTACTCAAAGGTTCTACTCCAGAAACAGGAGAACCCCCTCGAAACTGGCGTCCTTGAGCTTCATCAGGACAGCTTGGGCCTTCTCCGCCGTCTGGGCCGGTCCGATCACCACCCTGTAGTACACGGTATCGCCGATCCGTTTTTCCATGATGCCGGCATCGAAACCGCTCGCTTTCAAGTCTCGGATCATGTAGTGGGCATTTTCCGGGTCCCGGAAGGATCCGGTCTGCACCAGCACGTTCAGGGGCGGTGGTTTTTCTTCTTCTGCCGCTGTCGGTGCGGTTGGTTTGGCCTCGGCGATTGCAGCCTCTCCTGAACTTGCCTGCTCCGCCGCTTCGATCCCTTTTCCAACAGGTGCCGGCAGCTCTTGGGGCAAAAACCGGGAGGGAGAGGGAGCGTAGGCGATCCGACCGTCTCCCCCTTGTGCCAGGGCGAGCTCCGGTGAATCGGGAAAGCCCCTGGCCAGTTTCTCGAGTTGCTCCGCCGCCTCCCCTTCCCGACCGAGGGAGGTCAAAAACTCGTAGTAGGCCAGCAGGGTGGCCGGAGCCACCGTGGTGTCGCCGTAGGAAGTAATCAGGAGCCGGTACAGCGGTTCAGCTTCCCGTTGTTTTCCCTCCAGACCGTGGATCCGGGCCAGGAGCAGCCAGATCCGGGCCTGCAGCTCCCGTCGGCTCTCAGGTTGTCCGCTACTGCCTGCGTCGCCACCTTCCTCCGGACCGCCGGTTGTACTACCCTGCAGGGCGGTAAGCGCCTGTTCTAGGAACGTCTCCGCTTCCTCTGTCAAACCCTGTTGATAGAGCAGCCGGGCCTGCCGGTACAGCCACCGTGGCGTGGGGGAGAAGGAACGGAGCAAACCGAGGGCCTGCTCGGTGCGGCCGCGCATTTCCAAAAGGTCGATCTGGGAGGCCCGGCAGATCTCTCGCTGAAGGAGATCCTGGACCCGGGGGGTGTAGACCCGGAGCAGCTCGAGGGAGCGTTCTATGGAGAGCTGGGAATCTGCTGCCTCCATCAGAACGATGCCGAAGGAGGGATGTCCGGAATTTTCCGCCAGCCATTTGGTATAGGCGGCTGCGGCATCCTGAAGTTTCCCGTTTGCCGCCAGATTCCGCGCTTCCCCGAGCAGTGAATCCCCGGTGTCGTTGTCCTGCGCGGGGAGGATTCCGACGGTTCCGAGAACCAAGACCAAGGCCAGAATTATCATGGGAACTTGACGTTCGCTCATCCTGTTCTGCACCCGATGGGTTTCCTCTCCAGCAACTATTCTCCGATCGGTTCACCACGCAAGGTGGAACCCTCGAGGGGTTTCAAGCGAACCCTGACAAACGACCCGATGCGATCCGGGGATCCGGGAAATACGACCATCTCATCCCCTTCGGTCCGGGCCAGCAGCTCCGCAGAGCTCTTCTTGGAAACACCCTCGACCAGCACCTCAACTACCGTTCCGAGCTTCCGCCTCTTGCCGGCCCGGGATATACGCCTCTGGAGCTCGATCACCCCGCTCAGGCGTTCCTGTTTGACCGCCTCCGGAACATCATCCCCCAGCTCGAAGGCTTTGGTGCCCTCCCGGGGATTGTAGCGATAGGTGAAGGCGTCATCGAAACGCACCTCCTTCATCAGCTCCAGAGTCAGCCGATAGTCCTCCTCGGTCTCTCCGGGAAACCCTATTAATATATCGGTCGTTAGGGACACCTCGGGGATGGTTTTCCGGATCTTCTCCACCAAGGCGAGGTAATGCCCCCGGGTGTACTTTCTCCCCATTGCCTCTAGAATCCGATCCGAGCCGTGCTGCACCGGCAGATGGATATGCCGGCACAGGGCGGTCTCTGCTGCGATCAGCTCGATCAGCTCGACGCTCATGTCTTTGGGGTGGGAGGTGAGAAAGCGCAGCCAGGTCTTGTCCTGAAGTATGGGAACAACCCGGCGCAGCAGCTCCGAAAAGCTGACGATTGTCCGATCCCCTTCCCGATAGCTGTAGGAGTTGACGTTTTGCCCTAGCAAGGTGATCTCCCGCACCACCTGCCGTGTAGGGTCATCAGTCGGGCTTTGGAGCCTGCGGATCTCTTCGATGATGCTCTCGGGGCTGCGGGATACCTCGGAACCGCGGACGTAGGGCACGATGCAGTAGGTGCAGAAGTTGTCACATCCGTGCATGATCGGCAGAAAGGCCTGGAAACCCGACAGGGAATGGCGTTCTGCAAAGCGGTACTCCCCGGGATCGACCAGATGGGCTTCCTGGTGGACGGAACGATGGTGCGGAGATCGCCGGTTGGACGACCGGTCAGCCACAGGCGCCTCGTCGCCATGCTCAAGCACATCCACCAACCGATGCTTCTGGAAGTTGCCCACCAGTAGATCCACTTGGGGTGCATCGTCGAGGATCTCCTGCTTCAGCCGCTCGCTCATGCAGCCCATCACTACCAATCGAAAGGCATGGCGCTTCTTCTCCGCCTTGAAGAAGCCCAGTCGTCCCCAGATGCGATCCTCGGCGGTCTTGCGTACCGAACAGGTGTTCAGAACCACGACCTCCGCTTCCGCCGGACTGCCGGCCTGGGACCAGCCCCTCTCCTGTAGTTCGTATTCGAGAAAGCCCGATTCGGCCTTGTTCATCTGACATCCGTAGGTTTCGAGCCAGTAGGTTTTGTTCCGGGTCGTTTCTTTGGACATAGAGGTTCGCGGCTACCTGAGTCTTTAGAGAAAGTGTACTAAAAAAAGATCTGTCGGATCAAATCCCAGACGATCAGGACTACCCCCTGAGCCACCACCAGGGCAAAATAGCGACGGATGCTGCGGCCGCCGAGAACCTGGGCAGCTTTCACGCCCAGCTGGACACCGGCGAAGGAGCCGGCAAAGAGGAGAGCCACCAGAACGATTTCTACATTGCCGAGAAAAGCGTGTCGGGAAGCGCCGTAGCCGCTGGCCAGGAGAATCTGAAACACACTGGTGCCCACGGCGATGTGGGTCGATACACCGATCACATAGATCAGCAGGGGAAAATTTACAAATCCCCCGCCCACACCCATCAATCCGGTCAGCACGCCGACAAAGAAGGCAAGAAACAGGGGAATCCACAGACTGTAGGAGACGATCCCGCTGCGGGGAAAGACCAGTGCCGGAGGCAGGCGGACCGTACGCAGCCAGCGGGAAATGGCGGTGCTCACCTCCTGAGTCTCAGATCTGCGGGAGGTCTCCAGGAGAGTGAAGACAGCCACGCCGGAAAGTAAGACGAAAAACAAGAGGTTGAGTACCAGGTCCGCCGGAGAGAAGTGGCGGTTGTTGATCAGAACCGGAGCACTTCGCTGAAGCAGTGTCAGGATGCGCACTCCGACCTCGGTCCCGACCACGGCTCCGGCGGCCAGGATCAGGCCGAGCTTGATATCCACATTCTGGTTTCGCCAGTGCCGGAAAGTGGCGATACAGCTGTTGATAAAGATTTGCAGCAGACTGCTTCCTACTGCGATGGGATAGGGGATGCCGAACACCACCTTGAGCAAAGGGGTGAGCAGGAACCCTCCCCCTACTCCGAACAGCCCGATCAGAAAACCGATCAGAATGCCCAGCAGGACGATGCCGGGAACCCAGATATCGATCCCGGAGAGAGGCAGGGTCAGAGCAAGCATGTGCGAAGGCTACGCTAGGGGGGTAGGTTGGTCAAGGAGACAGCCGGTGAGGAATTCAAACCTTGATAAGAACATTGCCTCTATTTGAAATATCGGTAGAGCACCCCTCAACCGAGGGGTTGCAGGACTCGATCACTCGAATC